>JAFGDC010000606.1 GCA_016932295.1 candidate division CSSED10-310 bacterium | reverse complement strand
GCCGCCGCCGGTTTCGCTGCCCGTTGCCGTAATCTCATCGATGTTCCCCCCGAACAGTGGGAGGGAACATGGATTCTGGAGTCAAAATGATGCGGATAACCTTCCATGGCGTGCGCGGCTCAGTGCCCACCTGCGCCGCCACTCACCAGGCATGGGGCGGCCATACCACTTGCATCCTGGTGGAGGTGGACGGTCACGGTCCAATAGTGTTCGATGCAGGAACCGGGGCTCATGTGCTTGGCGAACAGTTGGCTGGAACATCCGCATCTCCCATCCACATGCTTTTCACTCATTATCACCTGGATCACGTGGCCGGGTTTCCCGCCTTCAAACCGCTTTATGAAAAGGATCGAGACATCCGACTGCTGGGGCCGGGCCGTCCGTCGCTCGATCCGTTGTTTCGCCTGTTGGATCACCCGTACTGGCCGGTGCGCAGGCGCGAGGTACCTTGCCGTTTGACCGCCGGCGTACTGCTGCCCAGTGCCGCCGGTGGTATGCAACTGATGCCCGGCCTGTCGCTCCGCTGGACCGTGGTGGCACATCCCCAGGGCTGCGTCGCCTATCGACTGGATCATGCAAGCGGCGCATCATTCGCCCTGGCTACCGATATCGAGTGGCCCGTGGAGAGACGCCGGCATGGCGGCGACTCCCCCTTGGTCAGACTGCTGGCTGAACCCCGGCCGGTGAATCTGCTCGTATTCGATGCTCACTTCACCGACCAAGAATATCCCCATCACCAGGGCTGGGGCCACTCGACGCCCTCCCATGCCGGGGAACTGCTGGCGAGGTGCGGTGTGACCGCATGCTACTTGACGCACCACGCGGTGGAACATGACGATACAATGTTGAATGCGCTGGCTGATGAATGCTCCGAACGAGGCTTGCGACTCGCCCGGCAGGGAGAAACAGTGGAGGTGCAGGATGTTTGAAAACATGAACCAAGATTCCTTCCAGGTGGTCGGGGAAAGCCTCCTGGTGTGCAGCATCATCCTGATCGGGTTGTTTTTCACGGGCCTGATTCGACTCCTCCTCGGCAAAAAACACACTAACGAGTCATTCACCAAGATGCTCCTGAGGAGGCTCGCATTCCCCCTCAGTCAATTCATCCTGGCAGCGCTCGTTATTGACAGGGGATCGGCGGTTCTGAATCTGCTTTCTCCGGGAACAACCTTCACCTTCATTTCCCTGCGCATCACCGCCTATCTGGCGTTCTGGGGAGTCATCAGTATCATCCGCACACTGGAAACCGCCGCCGTCTCCATGTACCGGCGCAAGGGCCAGGAGTTCCCCCTGCCAGGCATTCTCCACTCCGTCATCCTTGGCGTGTTCTATGCCGCCGCACTTCTCGGCATTCTCTCCCTGGTCATGAACGTTGATATCTCTCCCGCCCTGGGCGCTTCGGCGCTCATGACCGCCATCCTCGGCTTCGCCCTCCAGGGCGTCCTTGGCAACCTCATGGCTGGAGTGTCCATCAATCTCAACCGTACGGTTGAAAAAGGTGACTGGATCATCCTCGGCGATATCGAGGGCCGGGTGGTCGATACAAACTGGCGCGAGACCAGGTTGATCACCATCGACGGAGATCGCATCGCCATCCCGAACAGCACTCTCGCATCACAATCAATCCAGAATTATTCAAAGCCGGAGCGGCTGCACAGGCACCGGGTGGATGTCGGCGCATCCTACCATGACAAACCCGCCGACGTGATCGCGGCCATGGAGGAAGCCGCCCGTGAGACTCCCAATGTTGAAACTAAACCGGGACCCTGGGCGACGGTCTCGTTTTTCAACGACTTTTCCGTGAACTATACCCTGCGGTTCTGGACCAAACGCTACTGGGACCGCATCCGCATCGACGGCCATGTGCAACGATTGATCTGGTATAAATTTCAACGGGCCGGCATCGAAATCCCCTTCCCCATGAGCGATGTGCTCCTCAACGACTGGATGGCCGTGGTGCAAGGACAAAAACGCAAGGAACCGACCGAGGAGAAGCTGGATCAACTGGTGCTCGACCTGAAACGCAGCCGTTTTCTCAAGCCACCGGATGATCCGGATGGCTGTTATTTCACGGACGAGCAACTGCGGCGCCTGGCATGGCATGTCAAACGGGAAGTATATACGGCGGGTGAAACGCTCTGTCGACAAGGCGACCAGGGCGAGAACTGCTACCTGGTAGTGCGAGGCGGCATCAGGGGCTCAGTGCAATTCACCGAATCCAGCAACCGCCAGGCGTTCGAATTCCAGCTTGGACCCGGCGACGTGTTCGGCGAAATGTCATTGTTCACTGGTGCACCGCGCACCGCCAGCGGTTTCTTCGATATGGATTGCGAAGTTCTCAGGATCGACGGCGACACCTTCGCCGGGATGCTGGCCATGAACGATGTCTTCACCGCTCATGTCGAAGCGATCGTGAGCAGGCGCGCCGAGGAACAAAAGGGGTTCCTCGAACACTTGCTGGCGGTGGACGCGGAGGAATTGCGCCGCAAGATGAGTGGACGCGGGTTGGCCGGTCGGCTGCGGGCACTCATCGCCAGGGGACGGCGCATGCTGGGCGTGGATGACGAGGTGACACCGGGCGAGGTGGTGATCGAATCATGAGCGGAGGCATCTCAGACCGCCGGCAGAGGCATGCATGCACGTTCCAGCGGGTACCTGTCCGCCACGCCGGCTGACCGGAATCGTGCGTGAATGGTCATCTGGTATTGTATCACGAAGAATGGAAACGAGCAGGAGTAGTCCAAATCCCCGCCAAATATAGTATTGAATTACCTACATGAAACATCCCCGCCATTCCTCTCGCCGCGAGTGCGGAAGGAAGCGAATTGTTGGTTATTCTCCATCTCCGACGCCATTCCTCTTACCGCGAGGCCGGAAGACATCGCCGCCTGGCGCCGGCTGTCAGGTCGTGCAGAATACACCATTCAGAAGCTGCTGCTGCCCATCCCGGGGAATGCGGGTGGAGGAGCGGAGAGTTGGCCCAAATCCCCCACCTGAATCCTCCATGGTGAGGCAGGGCCACCTCCTGACAATGCCGCCGTATACTCATGGCGCTGCAGAGAGCGACCTTGACCGGTACAGTTTCTCAAGGAGACAGACAATTTGACGGGGGATTTGGGGTTGGGCGCGGGGTTTGACTTGGCCGGGGCAGGCAGGTATCGTACCGTCGCTTGCTGGAGGTCTGCTGATGCTTAAATTGGCGCTGGTGCGGCCGCCCGATACCTGGGGAGAGATTTCAGATTTCATCCTGCATGCGCCGGTGAACCTGATGATCCTGGCCGCCTATATCCGCAGCCGTCATTCCGCCAGTGTGGAAATTTGGGATTACTGCGTCGATCCACTGACCAGGGAATTGCTCACCGAACGGCTGACTCGGTTCAAACCGGACCTGTTGGGCTTCACTGCCACCACCTCTCAGATCAAGACCGTGGGCAAGATGGCAGCATTGGCCAAGCAGGTTGACGAAGATATCGTCACCATCGCAGGCGGCTCACATGTCACATTCATCCCGGAACGAACCCTCGACGAATTTCCCGGACTGGACATAATTGTCAGACACGAAGGTGAGGAAACACTGCTCGATCTGTGCAGGCACGTGGACAACGGTCTTCCCCTTGATGCAATCCCCGGTATCACGTACCGGCGGAAAAACGGCATTACGCACACTCCGCGCCGGCCTGAAATCGCCGATCTCGACACTATTCCCTTTCCAGCGCGTGACCTGGTGGACTGGAGTAAGTATCAAACCGGCGTCACCACTCCTGGAATCCGGCGCGATGAAATGGCGGCGAAGACACTCTTCTGCAGCCGGGGATGCGAGTATGCCTGCATCTTCTGTCCGGCTGCCCGAATGAATGAAGGAGTGAGGTTTCGCAGCCTGGACAACATCGAACGGGAAGTGGTCGAATGCATCGAAAACTACGAAACGAGGCATTTCACCATCAAGGATTGCATGTTCAATCGCGATGACCAGTTCGTCCGTGGTTTATGCGACATTTTCAGCCGGCATGGAGTGACCTGGGATTGCAACGCCAAGGTCAATCACATGACACCTGATCTCATGCGCCGCATGGCGGCGGCCGGGTGCAGGAAGATGCTCATCGGGGTGGAGTCCGCGAGTCCGCGACTGTTGCAATTGATCAAGAAAGGCCAGACCATCGACCAGGTTGAAGCATTCTGCGCCGAGGCCCGGCGCAACAAGATCACGCTCAGCGCCTATTTCATGATCGGCAGTCACCCCAGCGAAACCTTGGCCGAGGCACGGGATACGCTGCGCTGGGCTCGCACACTCGATCCCGAATTCTTCGGGTACAGCATGCTGGTCCCGTTTCCCGGAACCGAACTCTGGAACCTCATGGAAAGCAGTGGCTACATCCTGGACATCGACTGGGACAACCATGTGCTCATGACCGACAATCCCACCTGGCGCACCGAGCATTTCAGTCCACGACAATTGCTCGAACTGCAACAGCACGCGCTGGCGAAACTCCATCTGCGCCCTTCCTATATCTGGAACAAGCTCAAAATGATCCACCGGCCTTCCGATGCGCTGTTTTTCATACGGGCCGGAGCAGGATTGCTGCACATGGTGGCGCGGCAACACCGGCGGCTCGACAAGGTCAGGGATGGGCGTGGCGGCAGGCGGCCACGGACCGTCAAGCGAGGACTCTTGACGGACGACCTGTGAGATGCCCATACACGGGATGACCGCCAGCCTCCGCGGTTCAGATTTTTCTGTAACAACCGAGTAAGTGCAGAGAGAACCGCCTGAGCAGAGGCGTGCGCGCCAGGCCACGGTCGAGCCGGACCAAACCACGGGCAATGTCCCGTGACCGCGGCAGGCTGGTCACCACCGGAATTGCATCGGGGAATCCAGCCAGAACATAGGCAAGAAATCCGAACGGTTCCAGCGCCACCTTTTCGAATCCGCCCGTCCCCAACAGTGAGTCGATCTGCTCGCTGGTTATACCGTAATCATCATCGTCGAACTGCGCCGAACTCTTATAGACAATGCGCCGCAGCCGCCTGATCAAACTGTTCCCTTCCGCCGGTTCACTGAATATGAACAGACCGCCGGGTTTGAGTATCCTGTGAATCTCCCGGACAGCCCCCTGCCAATTTTCCAGGTGGTGCAGCAATCCCCTGCTGATCGCCACATCGAAGACATGGGCACGATAGGGCAAAAACTCGCCGTCGCACTGACAGAACCGCACCTGTTCGCAGGTTTCGGGAACCGCCGCCTGCATCATTTCCATGCAGAGATCGAAGCCGAACGTCTCGTGGCCGAGACGGGCGGCTGCGCCGGCCAGGAACCCGATGCCGGTGCCGCAGTCGACGACCCGCAACCTCCTGCCGGCCGGTAAAAAACGCACGATTGTTCTGTTCCAGTATGAAGAAAAAACCACCGCCGCAGAGTCCGTGTAGTACCGACGGTGATAGACTCCGGCGAGACCCCGATGCAGTTCGATCTGGCGGCGCTTGCGTTCCTCCATTATCCTCCCGTTCAATCCGCTGGCAGCGCTATGGAAGCTATCAGGAGATCGTCGACCGCGCAACTCCTGCATGGCGTGGATACAGGGCTTCCATGGGTGTTCAGGCAGTGTGGTTTCGATTCTCGCCATGGCCGTGTCCGGATATGGCCTGCCCTTGAGCAGGATTGGTGTTCGGAAAAGACCAGGTTCTCCGGCGGTCGCATCCGGTTGCCGGTTGACATCGAGCCAAAGCTGTCTTTATTAGAATAGGTACCTCCATTTTTTCCAACAGACTCGAGGTTGTGGCGAACTTTTCCTTCGTACAAAGGCGGTGCACGGCATGAAAGCTGGACGGTTCACAAGCGTACTAACCATGGCAGTGCTGACGACACTGGGAACGACCAGTCACGCTCACTACCCCGGCGATTGCCGGTACACCTATGAGCATCACCTGCTCTGGTTTTTCATGATCGCCGATGTACATATGGGCGAGGACCTGCTCGGCGGTGATCAGGACAGTGAATACCTCGGCTGGTTTATCAACACCCTGACCCCAGTCTCCTCTCCATATCTGGTAGTGCTCTGCGGAGACATAGTGGACGGCTCCGACGGCTGGTTCTGGCCGGGCGGCGGTCCCTACCAGAGCGAATGGAACGAGTACCGCGGGGTGATCGACGCTGCCGGCATGGATCCCAATTTCTGGATGGATCTCCCTGGCAACCACGATGCCTATGCCGATGGCGACCTGGATTACTATATCGCAAATTCCGTGCAAGGCGAGGCATTCGGGTATCGCGAGACATCTGTGCGGAAAAACATGTTTTTCGGTTCCTACAATTTCGTGGGCGCTTCCACCTGCCAGGATATCAACTGGGACTGGCCCATGGATGACACTGGTTTGAACGAGGAAGAATTGGCCTTTCTGGAAACCAGATTGGAGGAAAACGAGGACTGCGATCTTACCTTCTGCTTCGGTCACCACCCCGTCGATACCCTGAACTATGGGAAAAACGATTTTCTTCGGTTACTCACCGATTATAACGTTTCATTATACGGGTATGGGCATACCCACGAATTCGGCATCTTCTGGCAGCAGGAAACACTCCATTACAACATCAATTCAATCGGCAAGGGAGATCATGACCACTTCGCCCTCTTCACTGTCGACGGCAACGGGTTGGCAGTCTCCAACGAGGACGTGATGGACTGGCCGTATGTGGTCATCACCGCGCCTCTGGACAGCTCGCTCGGCGGCGCTCCAGGCAATCGATACACCTATCCCGTACCCAGAATGTGCGGAACAAACCCGGTCCGCGCCCTGGTACTTACCAATCCCCGGGGCGATATCCAGTCAGTGGAATGTCGCATCGACGGCGGCACCTGGCTGCCGATGAACACCGATCCGTCCCCCGCCTATCGTGATCTGGTCTGGGAAGGATTCTTCGACGGCACGGTACACACTTTCGGCGATCATACCCTCGAAGTGCGCGTGATCGACGGTTCCGACCGTTCGAACACCGATGTCATTACCATGACGCTGGCCAACAACCAATGCACCGACGGAATCGATAACGACGGAGACGGCGCTACCGACATGGAGGACTGTGGCTGTCCGGATCCTCTGGACGACAACGAATGGGACTGCACCAATTCACCCACTCCGAGACCCACCCGGACGCCCAGTCCCACTCCCTACCGGACCGCCACGCCATCTTCCACCGGCACGCCGCCGACCCCGTCCGGTTCCACCACTCCCGCGCCGACGCTGCCTCCGGAGTCGGGGAGTTACCTCCTTGCCAATGCTTCCAGCTATTCCCCCGGTGACGAGTTTCTCCTGCAGGTGGTGCTCGTGAATATCGAGTCTTACGGCGTCGGTGTTCAGCACTACATCGTGCTGGATCTGGCCGGCGCTTACTGGTTTTGGCCCACGTGGACTCCCGAACTGCACTTTGTTTCACTGTTTCTCCCCGCATCCTATGTCGATACCTTCGAAATCCTCCGGTTCACCTGGCCCGGCGGCGTGGGCACCATTCGCGACATACGGTTCTGGGCCGCGCTGCTGGAGGAATCGACCTCCATGCTGTTCGGTAACTATAGTTATTGTGAATTCGATTTCATCGAATGACATGGCCTTCTCCGCCGGCCGTCAGATATGAACGAATCCATTCGCGCAGGTGTGTCGGAACCCATCCCGGCCGGCAGGCCGGAACATCGTCCCTGGCCCTTGTCGAGACGGCCGGAATTGCAGGCGGCCGTGGTGCTCCTTGCGGCATTTCTCGTTCCCGTTGCGGAACTCAAAGTGATCCTGATCTGCCTCACACTCCTGGCCCTGGGAAAACTCAGCCTGTCCCGATACCGCGGGTTTCTGGCCGGAACCTTGTTTTTCTTCGCATACATCGCTTCCCCCTACTGGCTTCTCCCG
>JAFGDC010000605.1 GCA_016932295.1 candidate division CSSED10-310 bacterium | reverse complement strand
CGTCACGGCGCGAGTCTGGCGACTCGCGAAACCAGGGCGCGGCTGGCGCCACGCGCTCCTTCATGGCACGCGCTCCGACAGGCTGGTCGGAACTGCACCGTCAGATCGCCACGGCGCGAGTCTGGCGACTCGCGAAACCAGGGCGCGGCTGGCGCCACGCGCTCCTTCATGGCACGCACTCTGACAGGCCGGTCGGACCTGCACCGTCAGACCGTCACGGCGCGAGTCTGGCGACTCGCGAAACCAGGGCGCGGCTGGCGCCACGCGCTCCTTCACGCCACGCGCTCCGACAGGCTGGTCGGAACTGCACCGTCAGATCGTCACGGCGCGAGTCTGGCGACTCGCGAAACCAGGGCACGCGCGCCATCGGGGCACGCGCGCCAAGGCAGGGGATGCCAAGTCAGACCCGTCCCTCGAACCGCGGCGGTCCGAACCAGTTGAAACCCGCCTCCCCGATTCTTTTCACGAAGTCCTGGTTGCCCTTCGCCATCTCGTTCGCCTGGTAGTGCAGTCCGAAATAATACTGCGCCATATTGATGAAACCCGCCGCCCGGATCCGTTCAAGACACCGCGCGGCAAACTCGTCGCCGCGCACTTCCCTGCATACTGCCTCAATCTCCGACAAGGCCCGGTCACTGATCTTCGGCTTCATGGCATACTTGGCATCGAACGCGGCCCGCAACTCGTCATCCCTTATCTCCCGGTAGCGTTCCTCGTGAACGACCACTTCAACACCAAGTTTCGCCCTTGGTTTCGCCAATTCCTTCCTGGGATACCCCAGGCACAGCAGAACCACGGGTAGCACGCCGGCAGGCAATTCGAACATGTCCCGGCATTCCGCGAAAAATTCCATGATCGTGCCGATATACACCGATCCCATCCCGAAAGAATCCACCGCCGTACAAATACTCTGGGCGGCGATGACGGTATCCTGGAACGAAATCCAGAAATGACGGAATGACCCCCTGGCGGCAAAGGGCGCCGTTTCCAGCGCCGCCCACCGCTCCAGCCGCCGCCAGTCGATACAGAACAACAACGACACAGGCGCATCGGCGATGAACGCCTGATGGCACATTTCTGCCAGCTTCCGACGCACCTCCGGAGCCTGTATCCGGATGATGCTGTAGGGCTGCAGATTGCCGCCCGTCGCCGAATGGATGCCGGCCCCCAAAACCGCATCCATCACTTCGTCCGGAATGGGTCGATCCGAGAATGTCCGCAAACTGGCGCGTTCATGCAACATCCGAATGGTATCGTTGGCACGGGATTCAGCCATGGTCTCCTCCTCCCTCCGCTTGACCGTTTCCACCTGTATAGCAGCAACTCCGCTTCCCGTCTCCCGGAAAACCGGACCGGACCCCAATCGCACCGATAAAAACCGGATGGTTGACAAGCCTGGCGAGAAATGGCAGTCTGCAATCCGCTAGTTCAATCGGGCAGTTGAATTATCGAGTTGACCTAGCACGGAGGGTTGCCATGATGACCAGAAAAGACGGTGAGGCCACGCGTCACAGAATCCTGGAAGCGGCCAGCGAGATTTTCAGCCGCAAGGGTTACCGGGATGCCACCCACGCCGAGATCTGCCGGCTGGCCGGGACCAACACCGCCGCGATCAATTATCACTTCGGCTCTAAAGAAGGGTTGTACCGCGCCACCTGGACACACGTGGCGGCACAGGTGGAGGAACGGTTTCCCCTGGATGGCGGACTCCCGGCGGACGCCCCGGCGCACGAACGGCTGCGGGCATTGATCAGGGCCTTCATCATGCGCAGCCTGGGCGGTGAAAACTGTTGTTTCAACAAGATCCGCATGACGGAAATCTTCAATCCGACCGGGTTGTTGGACAAGATCCTGGAACTGTATCTCGAAAAGAAACGTACCCTGACCCGCGGTATATTGCGGGAGCTGCTCGGATCATGCACTGACGAGAAGGACCTGGACCGATGTGAGATGAGCCTGATCAGCCAGTGTCACTTCCTCAAGCAAACCCATCCAGGGAAGCGCATGCTGTTCAGTGATGTGCTTCGATCCGGGCCTGATGAACTGACCGAACACATCACCGCCTTTATGCTGGCTGGCCTGCACGAACTCAGGACACGTCGTGAAACTTCAGCACAGGAATCGAGAGTATGATGTATCTTGTCCGCACCGCCGGTTCACCAATCTTCGACCGATTTTCCGGATCAACCATGGCAGGAAGCCGCGCCGCGATGCCGCTGATTCTCTTGATTTCTCTGCTGTTCCCGGGATGCGCTTCCCGGGCTCTTCCCATTCAGCCGCCGGTTGAACTCCCCGACCGGTTTGCCGCCGGCGGAGCCGCGGTGGTGCCGGATGCATGGTGGCAGGCCTTTGGAGATCCGCATCTTGACCGCCTGGTGCAAGCTGCACTGGGCGGCGGTTTCAGTATCTCGATGGCCTGGGACCGGCTGGACCAGGCACGGGCGACGGCCGCCAAGGCCGGTGCGGCGTTGCTGCCGGACCTGGAAGTCTCCGCTGGCGCCGCCCGGTCAGTTCAGGACTCAACCTCGACGCGGCGACTCTATGCGACGGAATACTCCCTCGATCTCACCGCCGGCTACGAAATCGACCTGTGGGGACGCCTGCGTTCGAGCCGGCAGGCGGCACAGTATGACCTCGCCGCCAGCCGGGAGGATGTGATGTCAGCGGCGATCACGCTCAGCGCCCAGGTCGCCGAGACCTACATGACCCTGATCGAGCAGCGGGCCATCCAGCAGTTGCTGGTGAAACAGCTCGAGACCAACCGGAAGTCGCTGGAGCTGATCACGCTCAAGTTCGGGCTCGGTCAGGTGAGCGCAACCGATGTATTGCAGCAGCGTGAGGTGATAGCCGCCAGTGAAGGGGAACTCATCACGCAGGAAGCCGCCATCCTTGTCTCCCGTCATGCGCTGGCCGGCCTCCTGGGGATACCACCCGGTGAACTCTCCCTGGTGATCCCCGAATCATTTCCCTCATTGCCCGAGCGGCCGCATCTCGGGATTCCCATGGACCTGCTGCGTCGGAGGCCGGACATCAAGGCGGCGGAACTGGCGGTCGCGGCCGTGGACCGGCGGCTGGCAGCCGCGATGGCCGAGCGGTTTCCGCGTCTCAGTCTCGGCCTGCGGGCGGGAGCTTCCGCCGCGGCCGTGGAGGATGTCCTGGATAACTGGCTGGCAAGCCTGGCCGCCAACCTGGTGGCGCCCCTGATCGACGGCGGGGCAAGGCGCGCCGAGGTGGAGAGGATCAAGGCGCAGCGTTCGGAGGCCTTGCATTCTTACGGGCAGAAGCTGCTGGCGGCGTATCTCGAGGTGGAAAATGCCCTGGCGCAGGAGGAAGCCCAGGGGAAGTATCTCGCCAATCTCGATAAGCAATTGGAATTATCCAGGAACGCCACGGAACGGATTCGCGAATACTATATCAACGGCACCATGGATTTCACGCGCTATCTGAGCGCGCTGCTCACCTACCAGCGCCTGCAGCAGGGTGCGGTCACCGCCGGGCGCCGCCTGATCAGGTACCGCATCGATCTGTACCGCGCCCTCGCCGGCGGCTGGGAGCTGCCGCGCGG
>JAFGDC010000604.1 GCA_016932295.1 candidate division CSSED10-310 bacterium | reverse complement strand
GAGGAGCGCAGCGGTGACGGACGATCGAGTCGTTGAAAACTGAGGGGCAACAATCCCCGCAGCAAAGACGCTGGCACAAAAGTGGTGACGATACAGCCCGGCCGTCCCGGTCTGGTTCCCTGTTTCACTGAGCGATTCCAAATGCCGCCCCGATCGAACGATGACAAATGTGCGTCAGCTCGCCGCCTATTGCGATCAATTCATGAGATGGCTATAGTATGGGTATGTAACGCGGGAAATCTGTTTATCATGGAGGAAAAGTATAATGAAGAAATTATTGTGCTTGATGTTGCTTGTTGTACTGACGGGAAGCACGGCGCTGGCCGCCAACCATACCGTCGAATTTGATGGTTATTTTTTCAATCCTTCCTCGCTGAGCATCGTGCAGGGAGATACGGTCTTTTTTGTCAATGACTTTCCAGGCAATTCCATCATCGTCGGCCACCAGTCCGGCCCGTGCCCTAACTGGTCATCGGGCATCATCGTGTGGAACAGTTGGTTCACCAAGGTCTTCAACTGCGATCCCGGCATCGAAGTGGTCGTGGAATCTTACTGGACAGGCGCCACCATCCCCATCACCATCAATCTTCCACCCACACCCAACCCGACGCCCGCCGTTTCACCCGCCGGCATCGGCCTGCTTCTGCTCCTGATGGGGGGATTGCTCATTCCCGCCGCCCGTCGACGAAAGTAGGCCAGCGCCCGCGGCCCAGCATCAGCGCCACCGTTCATATCACGGAGATATCGCAACCTTGTAAGCCTGGTACTGACCCACTTCACCGAACATGTCGGCGAAATGATACTTGAATTCCCACAACTGGTGATCCAACCCACCCGTTACAAAGCGCAGTCTGCGCAACGCCTTTCGTTCCATTTCCCGATTACCCCGCTGCCTGGCGATGAGGACGAGATACTGATACGCCAGGTGGTTGTCCATGACGATGGACGGCCAGTGCCGAAGCGCCGCCCGAAAAGCCGCTTCGGCCTCCTCCATCTCACCCATCTGGAATCGGCGCACGCCCAGTTCATTGTATACCACGCCATCGCGCGGAGCCTGGTAGATCCTTACCTGAAGCACGGCCAGGGCAAGCTCGCGACGGTCCATCCGCCAGAACAGCCGCGACAAGGGTAGATGCATCACGGTGTAGCGGCCGAAGAACTTGTACATGTGCCGGTACATGTCAAGGCTGCGCGCCGGGAGGCCGGCGGCTTCATAGGCGGTGGCGGTGCGCCGGTAGAGCAGCTCCGACAGCGCCGGGTGGTCCAGGTGGAGATCGAGGGCGACAGTGGCGGCCCTGGCGCAGAGGACTTCATTCCACGGAGTGCCGCCGCGGCCGTTCAGGATCTCCGCCAGTGCGTTCACAGTGTCCGGGGCGATCAGGGTGGCTGTGGTGAGTTGCGCCAGCGCCTCATCCAGTCTGCCGGTGGCCAGGTAAAGAGTTGCCAGGCGGCGGCGGTACACGCCACCCTGGCGGTACGGTTCCAGCTCATTGGCCCTCCGCAGCAAAGGCTCCGCGGCCTCGTATTCACCGGCGGCCATGAGCAGGGCGCCGGTGGTGTCGCAGTAAAGCGCCGAGGATGGATTACGTTCCAGGGTCTTTCGATACCAGCGCAGCGCTTCGTCGGAGTTGCCGAAATTTTCGTGCCATACCCCCACCAGGTAAGCGCTGTGGGCATCCATGGGCATGAGCGCACGGGCGGTGAGGAATCGGCCCAGCGCTCGTTTCCCGTTCACATGGTCAGCGCCCGACTGGATGATGTGGAGACCGCGGTATATCAGCGCCCGATTGGCTCGCTCGAGATGGGCGAACAAGACCGCCGCAAGCATGACTAACAACCCGGTGGCGGTCACGAGGCGCCGGGGGCGGCATCGTTCCAGAATCGCCGGTCCCTGCATGAGGCCGATACCCACCACCATCCAGAACAGGTATGCGTTGACCGGCAGGAGCAATCGGAAGTTGAAGAAACCGTCGAGGGAGACGGCGGTCAGGGCGGCCAGGGCGGCAACGGCGAGGGTTCGTTGCCGGCGGGCCAGCATCCTGGCGCCGGCAGCGGCGGAGAACAGCAGCCACACGAAGGCAGCCAGCGCCGGCAATCCCGCGGCCGAGGCCAGTTCCACGTACGTACTGTGGGCATCCAGGAGGTACTGCCCGGTGACGGGCTCGAACGGCCGCCGTTCCGCCTGGTATTGGGGCAGGACGTACCGCTTGGTGTCCAATCCGGTGCCGAGCCAGGGATAATCCCGCACGATCGCGGCCACGTCGCGCCAGACATCGAACCGCGGTTCACGCCCCGGCTGGAAACCTTCCACGAACCGTTGTTTGAAACTACCCGGAGCGGCTGACCACGCGAGCACGAGAATCACGGCGGCGAGCAGAACCCGCCGCGGCGACAGGATGCCTTTCACTACACGCCTGCCGAATAGCAGCAGTGCGATGACGACTGCTTCAACAAATAATCCGGCCCAGGAAATGCGCGCGTAAGAAATGATGACATACAACGCCATGAAGGCTGCGGGTATCGCGGCGAGCACCCTTTTCCAACCTCTGGCGCGGGGAACGAGAATCAGAAGTGAGAGGGGGATGACCGCCAGCATGTGGAACGATGCGTAGTTGGGTGGCGTATCCATGGGCCAGACCCTGAACCCGATTCCCGTGCCGTAGCCAAGAATCGCGATACGGTACACCAGGCGGACGACCGCGGCCAATCCCATGCCGGCGCCGGTGAGTGACACCACGATCGCCAAGCGGAAACGGCCG
>JAFGDC010000067.1 GCA_016932295.1 candidate division CSSED10-310 bacterium | reverse complement strand
GGTTCTTGATTCACTTGGGCACTGAACAGGTAAAGCGGATGATAATCCCGGTAATCGAAACCCACGACGACACCGTTCGAGGCTACGGCGCGTTCGCCTCCCTCGCCGGTATCGACA
Source organism: candidate division CSSED10-310 bacterium (assembly GCA_016932295.1). Next base: position 5,398 of record JAFGDC010000067.1, on the reverse strand, counting down.
TGGCCGGTGACAGGATACGTCCAGAGCACATCACCGTTCGGTGTCACGGCCCCCACCTCTGGTTCGTACTCAATATCCATATCTCCACCGTAATAGAGCATCGAGCCGTCCATGGAAATGGTAATTGAGGGCGATTTGCTGAAGTGCTCGAATGCCCAAAGCTGGGTTCCGTCACCGGCCGTGTCCCACAATTCGTAGGAACCCATGTATTCATCGGTTCCTACGATCTGGTGAGGTCCCGCATACGCCAGCAGATCGCCTGCTTCAGTCAGGCTGATATCATGCAGAGAGGAACTGTATCCCCCTCCTTCCTGTACCCATAAAGGCGCCTTGGGATCATCGGTTGGGATGCTGTTGTCGAAAAAAAAGATGTTGTTGTTGGCTTCAAGAGCCACGTAAGTTCCATCCGGGGTCATGGCCACCTTGCAGCTGTTGCTGTAGAGATCTGAATCCTGGAAGATCCAGATCGGCTGCGAAGGGTCGGCGGACTCCGTATCGAAGTAGTAACATTTCGCACCGCGCAGGTTCCGGCTGGTGGTGGTGGCGACGACATAGCGGCCGTTATCGGAGATATGGACGCCGCCCCACAGGATCGTATCATCCAGGTACTTAGCCCAGAGTGGCATGCTGTTGTCGACCGAGAAGTAGAACAGTGTCGGTCCATTGTAAGGTGCGGATTCCCGGTAGTTACCTGCAGCCAGGAAGTTGCCGTCGAGGGAAACCGCCACGGAATCGACACTGAAGGAAGCGATCGCTTCATGCCACAATTCGTTTCCGTCGCCATCCAGCACATACAAATACTGGTTGGCGACGAACGCGATGATATCCGCGTTATACGAACACGATATGGCATTGACGCGCGCCGTTTCGACAGGAATCTGAAAAGCAAATACCGGTTGATTGCTTGTCAATGCGAATTTACAGACGTAGATGCCGGGGCCGAAATCGGGGCGGAGCGGTCCGTCGGACTTGTTGTGCGTACCGCATACCACGTAGTCTCCACTTGGTGAAACCAGGCTGCAGATCACATCACGCGATTCCGGTTCTTCCCAGCTCCAGTCGAACTTGTTGATCTCCCGTGTTTCGGACGACACGCAGGGCGTTAAGGTCCCCAAGGTCAGGACCAGAAAAATGTGTGTGTATCGGTTCATTTCCATCCCCTTAGTCGTGTACTAGCATCAATGGAAGCGATTGGCAAACCACCGTCTGAGTCAAACCCGCATGGAAGTGGACGGGAGTTGGGTGTCAGGATCGGCGGACCGGCGTCTCGGTGTGTTCAACCAGGTACGGTCCCAGAGCAAGGTAGTCCAGGTGGCCACGCAGGAAGGCTCGGATGGCATCTTCCGGCGTGCAGACGATCGGTTCCTCGTGCATGTTGAAGCTGGTGTTTATCAAGCTTGGTATGCCGCTGATCCGATGATAGTGGGAAAGAATTCCATAGTAGTAGGGATCGTCGTCTCGACCGATGAGTTGCGGACGGGCGGTGCCGTCCACATGAACCACCGCCGGTGAGGTGCGCTGCATCCACTCTGTGCAGTCGAAAGTGATGGTCATGAACTTTGCGGCGTAACGGGCGCCGTCCATGTCAAGATAGCAACGGTCCGCTTCCTCCGCCAGGGTGACCGGCGCGAACGGCATGAATTCCGTGCGCTGCAATCGCTTGTTCAGCCAGTCGTTCACCGTTGGATCCTGTGTATGGTACAGTATCGAGCGATGTCCAAGAGCCCTCGGGCCATATTCCATAGCGCCCTGGAACAACGCCACCACGCGCCCGGCCAGCAGCAATTCCGCAACTCGCTCATGGGGCCGATCCATGGTCTCAAAGGTGAGTCCGGCGCTGAGCAACGCCTCCCGCAACGCATCGTTACTGAAGGATGGTCCGAAAAAAACATCCTGATACGGGATCGACGCCAGCTTCCCCACTTCGCCCAAGTGGTACAGGACCGCTCCTACCGACAAACCCTGGTCGGTCATGGCCGGATGAATGAAGATGTTCTGGAAACCCAGGTCTTTGATACGCCGGTTCAGCTTGACATTGGCAAATACACCGCCGGCCAGGACAATCGAGCCACGCCGATAGTCGGTGTTCGCTTCCAGAAGATCCAGCACCCGCTCTTCCAGGATGTCCTGAATGGCGTACGCCATGTCTTCGTCCGGAAAATCCTTGAACAGCTCACGCCTGATCCGCTGCAGCTCCCTCCTGCCCTCATCCGAGATCACCTGGTACGCATGGTGTGTCAGGTGACGACGGTCGGGCCGGCGACGCCAGGTGTTTTTCAAGTATTGCCTTAACTTCTCGATGCAGGCTTGATTGTATTTGCCATACGCAGCCAGGCCGGTGATCTTCCCGGGATGGCGCAGGGGATGAAAACCCAGCATGGCGGTCACCTTTTCATAGTCGCGACCGCAGGTCACCTCGTTGTAATAAAAGGAACGATAGCGTTTCAGACCCTTTTCATCAGCCCAGTAAAAGCCTCCCGAAAGGCTATCTCCTTCGCCATCCAGGGTCATGACATACGCTTTCTCAAAACCGCTGGGATAAAACGCCGAGGCGGCATGAGCAAGATGGTGCTCGATGTTGATCAGGGGCAGTCGTTCCGCAAGACTTACCCAAGCTCCATGATCTTCGGTTTCCAGGGTTCGTCCCTTCAATTTGCCGAGATATACACCTGCCATGCCCAGGCCGCGCGGATGCGTCAGACCCTTCCGGAGTGAATTGGCCAGGAAACAAGCCTCGCGCAGGATCCTCGCCATTCTTGGCATCCTTACTGTATACAGCGCGTCGAACCCCTCCGGAAACTTCGCCATGGCCATCTCAAGCCCGAGGCGCGGAAATCCCGGATACTGTTTGATACGATTCAACCGCTCCTCGCTGACGGCGAACCGCACCGTACCCAGACCGTCCACCACCGCCACATTGGAGTCGTGCCCCGCATGCAGGGCCAGGAAACGCCGATCTTCAGGCGCTTTGAACGGAACCGCGCCGCTGCCCGTTGTCATGGTTTCACCTTGTTTCATGACAGGTAATGATGGTGTCCGCCGTTACCAGCACATTGGCCAAATCCGACCGGGTAGTGACGTTGACACGTGGGAAGATAAGTGAATCGGTGATCTGGATGGGATGGGCGATGATGGCTTCCCCGCCTATGACCGAGCCGGAGGTTACCACGCCCTCGTTCAATACCGCGTCCCCGGCGATACAGTTTGCGGCACCCAACACCTCGAGCTGTTTCCTGTTGCAGGTCAACAGATCACACGGCACGGTCACATTCATGTCCCAACTCACCACCTCGGCAGGTTGAACGCGATAACCATCATCTATCATGATTTGAATGGATGTGGTGATCTCATACTCATCACGCATTGCGGTCCGGGGTGTCTGCCGGATTGCATCGAACACCGGCAGATCGAACAGGTAGATACCGCATCCCTTGAGGTTATTGGTGACGAAACGCGGCTTTTCAATGACCTTCCTTACCCACCCCCGCTCGTCCAACTGCACGGTGAAGTTGCGCTTGATAAACTCCTGGTTGGTTTCCTGCTTGACGCCGAGAATCGCCCCCGGTCTTTCTTTTCTGAACCTTGCCAGCATGGAATCCAGATCCTTGGTGATGAGAAAAATATCACCGAGGAACATGAGAAATGGTGCATCGATATGCGGTTCGAGCTGCGCCACCGCATGGGCGATACCCAGCGGCTTCTCCTGGTGGATGTACTGGATATCCACCCCATGCCTGCGACCATCGCCGAAGTGCTGGATAATCATGTTACTGAGATGTCCGACAACCATGTAAATGTCTGTTATCCCCACACTCCGCATGGCTTCCACCTGGTATTCCAGGATGGGCTTGTTGCAGATGGGCAACAAGGGCTTGGGCGCATGAAAGGACAAGGGTTTGAGCCGGTCCCCCCGGCCGGCGGCGAGAATCACGCCAACAATTCTGCGGTGTGCGGGAACGCCATTCATAGCTCTCTTATGATTCTCCTTCGGTACAGCGCCAATTTCATGCGAAGGTACATGAGGAAGGCGAGCATTCTGCAACCGGTGGTCACCGGCGCCAGGCTAGACGCTCCACCTCCGCGTGGATAATGAGACACCGGTGCTTCCTCTATGCAACAGCCCCTCGCTTGCAGCTTGACCAGCAGTTCCGTGGGAGCGGGAAAACCATTGGCCTCGATGAGGATTTCCTCGATGGCACTTCTCCGATACAGTTTCAATGCGCAATTCGTGTCGCGCAACCGCATCCCGAACATCAGGCGGATGATGCGGTTGAGCACCCGATCACCACATACCTTCAACATGGAATCCCGCTTCCTGATTCTGTAGCCGGTTACCGCCTGCACGTCCTCTCTCAACAGTGGGAACAGCGCATCCAGATCATCGATACTGAACTGACCGTCGGAATCGATGGTTGCCACCAGGTCACCGGTGGCCGCCGCCAAGGCCCTCTGCAGCGAAAAACCATACCCACGGTTGGGAGAGTTCCGCACGACCTTCACTGCGGGCAATTCCGCGGCAAGCGATCGGAGGATGGCCGCGGTTCCATCGGTGGAACCGTCATCCACCACTATCACCTCACCATCATGACCGCGCGTGCCGAGATACTCCTCGCATGATCGCACCATACTCTCGATGGCGCTTTCCTCATTAAAGGCGGGCATGACGATGGAGAGCTTCGGCATGGCTTTCATCCTTCCTGCATATCGAGCAGGAATGCTAGAGCAACAAAGCCTCAGTGTCAATACACCGAACCACTCCTTTTGGTTTCGATATACGCCTGAATTGGATCAGTAGTGAGGAGAGGTTGTCTGACGAAAAGCGCCTTCGTGTGCCTTCAGTGGAAAGAGAGCCTCGCCTGGCTGCCGTGGACGATTAAAAGCCAACGCACCACGACGAACATTACAAGATTCCGGGTACGACCCCGGAGAAGGCACCACCCCGCGTGGCGCCACGCGCGCCCTCTGCAATTCCTCATTCTAATAATCCACAATCCGCATTTCTTTATCCTTATGCCTGTCGGCATCGCCGATACTGTTTCCCAACTGTTTCCCAATTGCACGCCACACGGTATGATCTGCGCGAGAGGTGAACAATGCGCGTCTCAGTGATAATCCCTGCATTCAATGGTGAGCGTACCATCGGGAATACTTTGGAATCGCTGGTCGCCGAGCGGGATTCCGAGACCGAAGTCGTGGTCATCGATGATGCTTCGGAGGATCGAACCGGCAGAATCGCGGCGGAATTCGATATCCTCTACCACAGACTGACAGTGCGCAGTGGCCCGTCGGTGGCCCGCAACCGGGGCGCGCGACTGGCGCAGGGAGATATTCTCCTCTTCATCGATGCGGACGTCATGGTGCAGCCGGGCTGGCTGAACTCCATCCGCAGCGGGTTCGC
>JAFGDC010000603.1 GCA_016932295.1 candidate division CSSED10-310 bacterium | reverse complement strand
GGTGGATGGTGGGGGAGCCGCTGGTAGTGATCCTGGAGGACGATGAACAGTCGATGACCATGGATCATTTCATGACCAAAGCCGAAGAGGAGTATGTTCGGATCAGGGCGACTCACCTGTTGCCCCGGCCGGACAGCCTGTACCTGTCTCGGCAGCAGATCAGCGAGCAGTTGGCCGGGCGGCGGCAGGTGCTGCACCGGTTCTTTGACAGCTACAAGGTCCAGGAGCGACGGCATGTCTTCAGTACCCAAGCGCCACTGCCTTTCAACGCCGATACCGCAAAACTGACCACGCAGCTACAGGAATGGCGCACCGGGGGGCACCGGGTGTGGTTGGTACTGCGCACTCCGGAAACCTGCGCCACACTGCAGAAGACCATTGCCGATCACGAAATCCGCGGTGATCGTGAGAATGCCGCCGAGGCGGTCTCCGATGCGCCGCCGCGACGGGTGGCGGCGAACCTTGTTGGGGAATCAAGTTCGACGGGTGATGTAACCTTCCTGACCGGGATGCTATCCGAGGGCTTCCTCTGGAAGGAAGCCGGACTGGTGTGGCTGAACGAGCGGGAGATGCTCGGCAGGCAGATTCGGCGGCGGCGTGAACGAGAAACAGCCCTGGACGTGGGTATCAGTTTCGAGGATCTGGAAGCGGGTGATTACATCGTTCATGTCGATCATGGAATCGGCCGCTACCTTGGTGTCAAGCGCATGGTGGTGGAGGGAGTGCCGCGGGATTTTGTCGAGCTGCTGTATGCCGACGACAATCGATTGTTCGTTCCCATGGACAAGCTGCACTTCCTGCAGCGCTATATGGCCGGCAAGGATTATACCCCGAACCTTGACAAGCTCGGCGGCACACGCTGGATCAATACTAAGGCGCGGATCAAGGAATCGGTGCTCTTGCTGGCTGCTGATTTGATCAAGATCTACGCCAGGCGTGAGGTGGCCAGGGGACGCCGTTTCGCGCCGGATACCCCCATGCAGCGTGAATTCGAACTGAGTTTCATTTATGACGAAACCCGTGATCAGCTCAAGGCGATTGACGATGTGAAGCGGGACATGGAGAGCAATCGTCCGATGGACCGCATGATCTGCGGGGATGTCGGATTCGGCAAGACCGAAGTCGCCATGCGGGCGGCGTTCAAGGCGGTGGTGGAGGGCACGCAGGTGGCTGTACTGGCGCCGACCACGGTGTTGTGCCAGCAGCATTTCGATACCTTCAGCGTTCGTTTCAGAAAATTCCCGGTGAACGTGGCGATGTTGAGCCGCTTCGTTGACAGGAACGAGCAAAAGGATGTTCTGAAGGACATCGCGGCGGGGAAAGTCGATATCGTGATCGGCACGCATCGCCTTCTGTCCACTGATCTGAAATTCAAGGAGCTGGGTTTGGTTGTCATCGATGAAGAGCATCGTTTCGGGGTACGGCATAAAGAGCGGTTGAAGGAAATGCGCGCCGCGGTCGAGATGCTGACGCTGACCGCCACCCCAATCCCCAGGAGTCTCCACATGTCGTTGGTGGGTATCAGGGACATGTCCATGATTCATACGGCTCCGGAGGAGCGACTGCCCATCAGGACGCGGGTCATGCGATTCGATCCAGAGACCATACAGCGGGTCATCCGAGCGGAGTTGGAGAGGGACGGGCAGGTGTATGTGGTTCACAATCGCGTGAAAAGTATCGAGACAATCGCCATGATGATTCGCCGCCTTGTTCCTGAAGCGACCATCGAGGTAGGCCACGGGCAAATGCCGGAGAGTCGCCTGTCGAGCCTGATGCGGCGGTTCGGCGCACATGAATTCGATGTACTGGTTGCCACCACGATTATAGAGTCGGGATTGGACATTCCCGCCGTCAACACCATTATCATCAACCGCGCCGATATGCTGGGCCTGGCGCAGTTGTACCAGCTCCGCGGTCGGGTGGGGCGGGATCGTTACCAAGCCTATGCCTATCTCTTCGTGCCTGGATTCAACCTCATCTCAAAGGAAGCCCGCAAGCGCCTGGAGGCGGTGGCGGAAGCGAAGGAGCTGGGCGCTGGATTCAAGCTCGCGATGGCGGATCTCGATATCCGCGGCGCCGGTGATCTGCTCGGTCCGCGCCAGCATGGCCATATCGCGGCGGTTGGCTTTGAATTATACTGCCGGCTCATGCGGGAAGCAGTCATGCAGGTGCGGGGCGAGGTCGCGGAGGAGATATTCGAACCATCCATGAGGCTGCCCGGCGTGGCGCTGCTGCCGGACTCGTACATCCCGGAAGGGGGACAACGCCTGCAGTTCTATCGAAACCTGTCAGCAGCCGCTGATGAAGATGCCTTGTCCGAAATCAGGGAAGAGCTGGAAGATCGTTACGGCGCACTGCCGTCCGAAGCCACGCTCCTGATCAGGCATATGCGGCTCACTCAGTTGGCGCGCCGGCTGAGGATCAAGAAAATGGAACATGCCAGAGGTTGTCTCACCGTGCAGTTCGATTCGGACAGCCGGGTCGATCCGGGAAGGGTCGCGGAGATGGTGCTGAACTATCCGGATCAGATGCGGTTCAAGGGGGAAGACAGGTTGCTTATCGATCTCGATGGCGACGATGCCATGGCTGCCTGCGAGTGGCTCGAGGACACCATGTCGGCCTGGGCCGGATCGGTGGCGGGATGAGTTCCAGAGATCGTCGCATCATCATCCTGATCACGGTGGTGCTGCTTATTGCATGGCTGGTGGCTCACCTGGCTCAAGCCGCCTGGCTTGCCACCCGTAACCGGCATCTCGATGGCCTGGTGGCGATGGTGGGTGATCACCCCATCACCGCCGTCCGCTTCGATGAAGAAGCGCGGAAATCATATGATTCTCTGGTACATCTGGATTCGACAGTGAAGAAGATCAATTTCATGGTGCATCTGCTTGACCGGCTCGTGGAGAGGGAAATCTATCTTGCCAAGGCGGATGAACTGGACCTGCATGGATGGAGCGACGGTCGGAATGATTTTTCGGATCTGGTGACGGAGTTGCGCGGTGAGGAGCAGGAAATCAGCGTCCTGGTGGAATCGCAGGAAGATCGCGCGGCCTGGCGGCGAAGCCTGAATGAAGACGCGAGGATCATGGCGGTGATGGAAGTGTTGCTGCCGCGCGAGATAGTGGTTTCCGATGACCAGGTCAAGGATATTTACGAAGCGCACATGGACAAGTTCATCACCCCGGAGCAGTTCAGCCTGCGTCGCATCCTGGTCCACAACCTCGAACAGGCCAAGGTGGTGAAAGATAAAATCGAGCGCCACCGGACTCGGTTCGAGAAGCTGGCTGAAACCTATTCATTGAGCGAGGATGCCCCTTCGGGCGGTGCTATTGGATTGTGGTCGCTGGCCATGTTGCCAAATGCCGTGGCGCAGGAACTGCGGATGCTCAAGGTGGGTCAGGTCAGTCCGATCATCAAGGTGCCCGAAGGCTATGCCATATACAAGATCGAGAAGATTTTACCGGCGCAGCGGATTCCGTTGGATGACGTGCGCGACCGTATCCGGGCGGAGGTCCAGGAAGCCACCAGGGAAGGATTGCTGAACGAGTGGCTCGTCATGGAGAAAAAACGCTATTATATTGTTGTTAACTATGGACCGCTCTTCGCTTTCAACTGTGAAGTGAAAAGCGAATCATGACCAGCCGCCGGCGCACACAAACCGCCCGGAGGCTGATCGATACGACAGGAAGGGTTGCATGAAAAGAGGTCTAGTCCTGATGGTGTCGGTGATGCAAATGGTGCTCGCTTCCGGACCCGCTGTCCGTGCGGAGGTTATCGAACGCGTAGCCGCAGTGGTAAACAACGAGATCATCACCTGGTCGGAATACCAGGAGGAACTTCAGCCGATCCTCGCCCAGGCTCTGGAAAGCCTGGGGGCGGAAGAGTTTGCAACGCAACGGCGAGCCATCGAGATCCAGGTGTTGGATGCCATGATCGACGAGGTGCTGGTACTGCAGGAGGCGACCACGCAGGGTGTGCGCGTGCTGAAAGAGGAGATCGATGAACGGATCGAGGTGATCAAGAGAGACAACAACCTGGAGACGCAGGAGGACCTGGAACGGGCACTGGCCAAGGAGGGTATGTCACTGGTCAGGATCAGGCGTGATATCGAGCGGCACATCACCATGATGCGCATGCGGGCGCGCGAAGTGCAGTTCAAGGTCGAGGTCACCGATGCGGATGCCCTGACCTATTACGAAAGCCACCTTGAAGAGTATGCCGTGCCGCCCATGGCGAGGATCTCCCTGCTGACCCTGCCGCTGGCTTCACAGGTGGAATTGTTCAAACAGGACAAGCTGGAACAGGCTGCCAGGCTACGGGAGCGGATCATGGCCGGCGCCGATTTTCAAGAGATGGTGGAGCAGTATATGCCCGCCGATATCGTGGCCAGTGCCGGGGATATCGGCTGGGTGGAGCGGGACAAGGTGTTACCGGCGATTGCCGACCTTGCGTTTGAACTGGATGTGGGGGCTGTGAGTGAGCCTTTCGAGACGGAATTCGGTATTAACCTGCTATTGGTGACAGACAGGAGAGACGCGACTCATAACACATTCCAGGAAGTGAAGGAAGAGATCAAGCGGCGCCTCATGGACGTGAAGATGGAGGCGCGTACGAGGGATTGGCTGGATGGATTGCGCTCCAAGTCGTTCATCGATAAGAAGTGATCATGCGGTTGGACATGTTCTTGAAAATGAGCCGGCTGGTGAAGCGTCGCACCCAGGCTCAGGAAATGATCCAGGCGGGCGCGGTGACATTGAACGGCCAGCGATCCAAACCTGCCAAAGAGGTGCGTCCCGGTGACCGGGTGTCGGTGACATATCCGCGCCGATCGGTCACCGTCAAGGTGGTGGATGTGCCGGTACGGGGGACCCGCAAGGCCGAGGCAGGGGATTGTTACGAGCTTCTCGAGGAGATCGGGCTTGAATAGGAAACCGGCTGCAGGCAGCGCCGTTCCGGGCTCCTCGGCGTTCCTCGTGCTGTGGATCTCCTTG
>JAFGDC010000602.1 GCA_016932295.1 candidate division CSSED10-310 bacterium | reverse complement strand
TCGATGTGCTCATCAACAACGCCGGCATCGGACATGCCGGGCTACTCGCCGAGACATCCTTGGAAACCTGGCGGAGACTGATGGATATCAACCTCTGGGGTCCCCTCAATCATCTCCACGCCTTCCTTCCCGACATGATAACCCGCGGCGGTGGTCACATCGTCAATGTCTCTTCCGGTCAGGCTTTTTTCCGCCTTCCCACCTGGGGTCCCTATGCGGTCTCGAAGCTGGCCCTCGGCGCGCTCTCGGAAATCCTGCGATTCGAAACCGCCCGGCATGGCATCCGGGTCACGACGGTCTATCCATTCATGACTAACACGGGATTCTACGACACTGTCCAGGCCGACACCTGGGGTCAGCAGTTATCCATGAAGCTTCTGCCGTGGTATTCACAGTCGCCGGAAACAGTCGGCCGCATCATCTTCAATGCGGTGCGGCGCCGTAAAACCGTCGAACTGGTGCATCCAGCCAATCTTTTGGGGCGGCTCATCGATTTCACGCCGGGCGTCCGTACCGTGGTCAGCACGGCCACCATGATGTTCCTCGGAGGCAGGAGCAACACCAAAACGAAGGAGAACCCCTCGCATGAACACGCTGAAGTCACTGCTTGACACATTCCGGACACACACCCTGGGTTTCACCCTCGATGAGGTGATGAGCGGATCCATGGAATACATGGCCGGCGCCGGCTCACCGGGCAAACAACCCTTCGATTTCACCGTGCAGTGGGGACCGGACAGTCTGACGGCATGGCTGAACCCCCGTGACGACGGATTCCTGACCCAGGAGATGACGGGCACGATCACGGCCGGCGACCTCGCAGAGGCCGCACCGTGCCGCGGCACCCTCGAACTGCGGTATTTCCGGGATCGGAGCATCCGCTACTCGTTCACCTTCACAGCAAACGGCATCGAATACCGCTATCTAGGTGAAAAAGTGAACATCCGCTGGTGGAATCTACCCTTCTCCCACACCACATGTTTCGGCGTGATCACCGAATCGGAGACGAATCGCCTGGTAGCCAGGACGGTCTCCTACTTCCGCCTGCGTACCATGCCCTGGTTCCTGACGAGTTTCCGCCTGCGTAGGAAACACATCATCCCGACATGAGACGGCACGCGCTCCTGTTGACCACCGCCAGCCTCCTGGCGATGGTGACGGTGGCAGGCAGCCTGCTCTTCTTCGGCATGAAAGGGATCGGGACACGCCCCTTGCAGGAGGATGAAAAAACCCTGCTGATAAGTATTGACGACCTCGCTGCCTATTTCGATCCGATACCCGGAGACCGCAGGCTGTGCGAACGCTCGGTCGCCAAGCGGAACATGGACGGCTGCCTCGAACTCGAATATTCCTACGACACGGATCGGGATCCGGGTGCCGAACACTTCCTTTACCTGAGTTCGGAAGCGGAACTCTGGAAATCCGAGGCAGCCGCGGCGGAATCCTGCCGGGAGCGGATAGCAGCCTATAAGACAGGCATCAAGATACGATCCGGAAGGACATTCAGGGAGACACCGGAACTGTTCTCGTTGGGTGAGGGCTCCTGGGTGGCAATGGTGTTCCAGGGAGACAGACCCGTGGGTAACATAGTGGTGACCAGGCAGAGTGGCACCGTCCACAGTCTCATCGTCTACGGCCTCGTGTTCGACGAACGGGATCTCCTGGAAGCACTGTTCCAACCGCTCGTGAGGGCAGGGGCCGCACCCCGCAGTTGATCTTACCAGCGAGACAATGAAGTCGCGATGAATCGTGTCGCGGGGCGCGAAGGCTTCGGTTCCATCACTTCACGCGTTGGCGCTCACGTGGCGCGACAGGATCATATCCTGGTTTTTCCCAGTCGCAGATGTTTCCACCATGCCTCTCATGGACTGAGGAGTTTGCCTCCCGGAACTGTCCTTCCATTGTTGCATTTCCACTTCGTACCCACTGCCCCGGCATGGTTCCGAAAGCACATCTTCCCTATTCCGCCACCTCGTCCGCCGACGGTCCGTACATCCCAGGCACCGGCAGGTCGTTGAGCCGCAGGTAGACGCCAAGTTGCGCCCGATGATGGATCATGTGGTTCATAACCATGGTCCGCAGCACGCCCACCCGGGGCAGGGAGAATATGGTCCTGCCCCCGGTCAGCAGCGTCCATTTCCCCAATAACCGCTCGTCACTGGCCCCGCCGATCAACATCCTCGCCTTCGCCACGGTCTCGTCGAAGCCTTCAAGCAGTTCCTTCACAGAGGTCGCCGCAGTCATTCTCAGCGGGGTTTCACCCTCCGGCGCGACATCAACATTCTCATCCTCGACGATCATGGCGGCCCAGGCCGGGATGTTGGCGGTATGGGTCGCCAATCCGGCAAAGGTCATTGATTTTTCATGTGGCCGCCAGTCCAATTTATCCTCCGGAACCCGGCTCAACATCACCCTTGTATTGGCCATTTCCTGATCAAACTCAGCCATCATCGACCGCGCAATGCTCATCGATCACCTCCCCGACTGTTTTCCATCGGTTTCCCGTGCGTGTTGAGAATCGCTCATATGTTAGCACGGCGCCCGGCGCCGGTCATCATTCCGAACTCCCCGATCCCGGCATGCCGTTCATTTCAACTGCATTGTCATCATTTTCATCGAATGCTTGACAATGAAAGGTGGGGAGTCTAATGTCCCCAGTTCGTCATGACGGCCGCCGCCGGTGGCCGGCTGACCCCATCCAGGGAATCGCCAGAAAGTGCGGGAGAACATGAACGACGACATCCGAACACTACGCAACATAGGCATCAGCGCCCACATCGATGCAGGCAAGACCACCCTCACCGAGCGCATCCTCTACTACACCCAGCGTATCCACGCCATGCACGACGTCCGCGGCAAGGACGGCGTGGGCGCCACCATGGATTTCATGGAACTGGAGCGAGAGCGCGGCATCACCATCACTTCCGCCGCCACTCATTGCCGCTGGGCTGATCACGAGATCAACATCATCGACACGCCCGGTCACGTTGATTTCACCATCGAAGTGGAACGAGCGCTACGCGTACTGGACGGCGGCATCCTGGTGTTATGCGCGGTGGGAGGCGTCCAGTCTCAATCCATCACCGTAAACTCGCAAATGGCGCGGTACAACGTTCCTTGTGTCGCATTCATCAACAAGTGCGACCGGCGTGGCGCCGATCCATTCCGGGTGATCCAGCAACTGCGCGCCAGGCTCAATCACAACGCCGTTGCCATGCAGATTCCCATCGGCCTGGAGGACTCCTTCGCGGGAGTTGTCGACCTGATTACCATGCAGGCCTTGTACTTCGACGGCGAGGACGGCGGCACGGTCAGGAGTGCACCCATCCCCGATGAGCTGAAAGATCTGGCATCCCGTAAGCGGGAGGAACTCATCGACACGGCATCACTCCTTTCGGATGAACTCACCGAGGCAGCGCTCGAAGGCTCGGTCAGCGCCTTTCTTCTACGCAGAATCGTACGGGAAGCGGCCATTGCCCGGAAGCTCACCCCGGTGTTCATGGGATCAGCCTACAAAAACAAGGGAGTGCAGCCCCTTCTCGACGGTGTGTTGCACTACCTGCCATCACCCCAGGATGTCACCAATCACGCCCGGCGGCTGGGAGACAACGGGCAGGACGTGATCCTCATCACCGATCCCGGCAAACCGCTCGTTTCGCTGGCGTTCAAACTGGAGGATGGTCCCTACGGTCAGCTCACCTACCTGCGGGTATATCAAGGCTGTCTCGCCAAGGGTGACACCATCGTCAACGTCCGCACCGGCAAGACCTTGAAAGTCGGCCGACTGGCACGCATGCATGCCAACCAGATGGAGGAGATCACCGAAATACCCGCCGGCCGGATCGGCGCCATGTTCGGTGTCGAATGCGCTTCCGGGGATACCTTCACGAGCCGGCATGCGGATCTGACCATGAGTTCCATGCACGTGCCCAAGCCGGTTATATCACTGGCTCTGGAGCCCCAGGATCTCAAGTCCGAAACCGCCATGGGCAGGGCACTCTCCCGGTTCACCAAGGAAGATCCCACCCTGTGCATGCGGGTGGACGAGGAAACTGCCGAGACTATCATCTCCGGCATGGGAGAGCTGCACCTGGACGTCTATATCGAACGCATGCGACGCGAATACGGTGTGGCCGTCACGGTGGGTACACCCCGGGTTGCCTACCGGGAAACCATCACCAGGCGGGCGTACTTCGACTACGTCCACAAGAAGCAGACCGGCGGCGCCGGACAGTTCGGTCGTGTCATCGGCTACATGGAACCGGCGGAATCGGAAGGATTCGAGTTTGAAGACAAGATTATCGGCGGCGCCATCCCCAACCGTTTTGTACTGTCATGCCAGAAGGGGTTCCAGGAATGCATGGATAAGGGGCCACTCACCGAACTCCCGGTCACGGGCGTGAAGATCGTGTTGACGGATGGGCAGACCCACGAGGTGGATTCGTCGGATCCCGCCTTCAAAGCGGCAGCGCGCGGTGCATTTCTGCAAGCCTATCACAAAGCCGCGCCGGCCATCATGGAACCTTTGATGAAGGTTGTGGTGGAAACCCCGAACGAGTATCAGGGACCGGTCATGGCATCCCTCAACCAGAGGCGCGGCATGATCGTCGGCACCCAGGACGAGAACGGCTCCTGCGTGGTGGAATGCAACGTGCCGCTGGCGGAAATGTTCGGCTATGCCACGGTGTTGCGCTCATTGACCCAGGGGAAAGCCCAATTCACCATGGAATTTCAGCGCTATCAGCGAGTGCCCCACAGCATCGCCGAAGAAATCGTGGCGCGCGGCAGGGAGGCTCGACATGGGTAATTTCCGGAGAAACGGCAGTGATGCGAACCATAGACCGGAGAGAGGAGAGGACGTCTTGAGTCACCGGGAACTGCTTCTCAGGAATCCGCTCCACAACTTGTTCCATCAAGACACCGGCTTACTGGACGACGGCAGTATGGGTGCCGTTCTGGCCAGGGCCGGAGTCGGCAAGACCGCCCTCCTGGTACAGATCGGACTGGCGGCCATGGTGGCCGGCCACAGGGTCCTCCATGTCAGTCTGCACGAACACGTGTCGAAAATCTGTCTCTGGTACGAGGAGTTATATCGCAACATGTCATATACATGCGGAGTCACGGTTGAGGATGACGCCTGGCATGACATCGTGAAAAACCGCTTTATCATGAGCTTCAGGGCATCGGGATTCTCCATTGAAACCTTCCGCGAACGGTTGTCCGGTCTCATTGATCAACACATTTTCACTCCCCGCCTCATCCTGATAGACGGACTGGATTTCGACAAGGAACCGGAAGCCTCGCTCGACTCCCTGGCGGCAATATCCCGCTCCATCGGAGCCGGAATCTGGTTCAGCGTGCGCATCCATCGCCACGAAGCACTGGATGCGGAGCTTCCGCCTTCCCTGGAGCCGCTCGTGCCAAAATTCACCGTCATCCTCCGCCTCATTCCGGATGATCATCATATCCGGATAATCGTGCTCAAGGGTGCCGGTGCCAACGAAGTACATTCCCTGCTTCTCGATCCATCCACAATGCTCGTCAAGGATCGCACCACCCGGTGACCGGTCCGTTACGGAATGACGCTACGCTCACCGACTCCACTGTGATATATGGGACAGCATTGCACACTGCTGTTTCGATTGTTCGCGCCGCATACGGGAGGACCATATGAACCAGACCGCTCATGAAATTACGGCCGTCACCTTCACCGCGGTCAATCGGGCGCTGGCGGGGAACCGCCCCAGGAAACCGTGGAGCGTCCGCATGGATTCGGGACAAATCGTTTTCAGTGACGGCGTCAAACCAGAGCTGGTCTTTTCGCGCAAAAACGCCGCCCGCCACATCCTGTTCCTGGGTGACTCCAGGTTGAAAGGAGAGCCTGTCATAGAAGTGGCGAAGGGGCTGCGCAGGTTGCGGTTCACCCTGCCGCGCGACCGTTACCATGCCCTGTACCAATGGACTCCCGGCAAGTCCGCCCAGGTGTTCGCGCGAGACCTTCGCATCCTCGGCATCAGTCTGGCGGTAATCAGTATCCTCGCCATGATCTTCAACAAGGCCGTTCCTTACTATGTCAACCTGCCGGCCCTGCCAGCCGGCGTACTGGGCGTGCTCCTGCCGGGGAAGAAACCGATACTGCTGCTGGCTGGCGCCGCCTTCATCTATCTCGGGTTAGTGGACTGTTATTGTGCGTACTGGGTGCCGGAAGTAACGCCCCATCTGCGCTGGGTCATTCCGATCCTGTGGGGATCGCTGAAAATTTCCGACTACTTCTGGTTCAGGCACGCGGAATAGCGAGAGACAGCCCGCCGACGACCACGTGGCGCTCGGGCAATCCCCGGATCATGGAGACCGACTGCATCGCGCTCCCGCGACAATGTGGAGAGTTCCGTCATCGGTCGTCCCTGAACAATGCCAGATTCTTGGTCAGCGCATCTCCACCCAGCATATCCGCCAAGGCTCGTTCATAGTGTTCCGCGTTTACCCCGGGTACCAGATTCCGGCGGGCGATCTCGCTCAACAACACCGTATTCTGCATCCTTGGATCACTGAGCGCCTCCTTGTGCACGCGCACCACCGATGCCTGTTTTTCCCTGCCCGCAGATTCGATGTCCGCGTCCGCCACCGCCTCAGCCTGCTTCAACCGTACACCGAGAGGTTGCCAGGAAGCCGCGTAATAAACCAGCGTGCCACCTTCCGCCAGGTAGGTTTCAGCACCACGCAGCGCCTCGTGGATCTCTAACGCCACCACCAGGTGCGCCTTGCCCCGTTGGATGAGCGGCGTATGGACCCCCGCTCCCATCCGCACATGGGATTCCACGGTGCCCCCTCGTTGTGCCAGGCCATGAGTATCCACCGCCCGCACCGGGTGTCCCGCGTGATCAATGGCTCGCATGAGAACTTCGCTGAGCAGACCGATTCCCTGGCCGCCAACACCTATAACGTAGATATCGAATCTGCCGGTCATCCTATGCTCTCTTCCCAGGCTCGACGGCCTTGACTGGACAGGTCTGGATGCAGGAGCCGTCACCAATACACAGATCATCCTGCACGACCACCGCTCCTTCCATGCTGAACTGGTATGTTGGACAGGCGAATTCACTGATGCAGACATGATGATCGTCGCACGCATCGGTCACCACCACCGGCGACGGACGGGGCCGGCCGGCTTTCCTTTGCTCCCTGCTCAACTTGAGCATGCATGGATGGGCGGCGATCACCACCGAAAAACCCTCCTCTTCCACTGCTTCCCGCACCAGTTGTGCGAGTTTTTTCTGATTATAGGCATCCGTTTTCCTGACATTCTCCACACCGAGTCCCCGCAGCACACGTTCGATAGGCAACTGGGTGCTCGGATTGTCCTGGTGGCCGGTCATGGCGGTGGTCCCGTTTTCCATTATCACGAGGGTGACATTGTGCCTGTGATGGATGGCATTGACCACACCGGGAATTCCCGCATGAAAGAACGTCGAATCCCCCATGAACGCCACCACTCTGCGAGTCCGGTTGAAGAGCGCCAAGCCGGCGGCGGTGCCGGTGGCGTGCCCCATGCTCAGCAGCACCTGACCCATGAGATGGGGCGGCAGGTACCCGAGAGTGTGGCAGCCAATATCCGCAACGGTGACATCTTCCTCACGCAAGGCTTTCTTGATGCTGAAAAAGGCGGATCGATGGCCGCAACCCGGACACAACTGCGGCGGTCGCGGCACACTTCGCTTCGCGTGCATTGAGAGCGGCGCTTCCACCAAGTCCGGCCATGCACGGTGGAGAACCTCCTGCACCTTATCCGGTGTATATTCACCCATCCAATCGTCGATCCCGATTTTACCGGTGAGTTTCACACCGATGCCGCGATCGAAGGCCAGCGCCTTAATCTCCTGTTCCAACAACGGATCCAACTCCTCCAGGATTTTAACCTCCTCATGGGAGGCAAGAAAGCCGGCCGTCATTTCCCGGGGGAATGGATAAACAATGCCGAGTTTCAATACATCGGGCGGCTCTTTCACTCGCTCCAGGACATCCAGCAGGGAGAGATAGGGGAATCCCATGGTGATGATCCCGCGCCGGCGGTTGCCGTTATCCCGCGTGAAATTGAAGACCGACGATTCCGCGTGGCGCCCGAAACCGGCCAATTTTTCCAGTGCTTTGCGTTTCATGGGAAACACCTTGGTCGTGATGGGAATATATGGACCGTTGGCGGGATCGAAACGCGGTGTATCGTCGGCCGCTGGTCGGGGCATTGGCTCGAACCGAAGTTTTTCCTTGGCGTGGCAGACATGGGTGGTCAACCGCACGATCATCGGCATCCGCAGTTGCCGGGAGAGAGCCGCCGCCGCCTTGAACATGAGGTATGCTTCCATCGGCCCCGAGGGTTCGAACACAGGCGTGTACGACAATCTCGCCAGGTGTAGGTTGTCCTGCTCATTCTGTGACGAATTAGCGCCTGGATCGTCGCCGAGAACGATCACCAGTCCACCGATGAGTTCCATGTGACCCAGTTGCACAAAAGAGTCCGCCGCCACGTTCAGACCGACGCTTTTGAAGAATACGCAGGAAAGGTGACCGTTGACCGACGCGCCGAACGCCACCTCCGTGGCCACCTTCTCGTTCGTGGAAAACTCGAAATACATCGGATTCCTGTCAACCGGCAAGGCCATGATGCCCGCTGCGATTTCCGGAGTGGGTGACCCCGGATAGGAGGTCACCACCCTGACACCGGCCTCGAGCATGGCGCGAACCAGGGCATGGTTCCCCATGAGCAGTTCTTCCCCACCCTCCGGAGTTATGAGGATATCTCCCAGTCGTTTCATGGTCTTCCTTCCGTTGAAGTGTTACTGGTATTCTATGTCCGTACCGCAATCCCGACAACCACGTCCGCGACCGCACCTGTACCGCGGCTGGGAGCACCCGACGCATGACGAAAGTGACAGTACTTCCGATCAGGCTGAAAAAGTACATA
The DNA here is from genome assembly GCA_016932295.1 of candidate division CSSED10-310 bacterium. Next base: position 7,063 of record JAFGDC010000602.1, on the reverse strand, counting down.
TTCTGGTTTTTCTCAATCCAATTGATCATGGTCGGGTTGTATGGTCTCGCCCGTCGCTTCGACACCTACGACATCGGCATCGAGGTCGGTGAGATGATGGTCCGCGCCTATGTCGATGGGCGCGTGCTGCTGGAAACACCCCGTCCGAACATCGCCGGCGGCGGCGTGGCACTGTCCCTCATGGCGCCGGTCTCGTTGGAATGGTGGACGCACGAGGGAACCTTGACACAGGGCTGGGAGGAGATCAGGGTCACCGACCTGAAAACGGGTGATACCTTGCTGATGGATGATTTCGAGAATGGAAGCCTTGGGCAGTGGCGAATCGATGTCGGGTCACCCGTGGTCAGCGGCGGCCTGGTGACGGCACCGCGAATTCTCCGTATGTCGGCGGGCACAACCGAGTGGCGGACGTATCGGGTGGACGCCCGTCTCAGGCGCGGCAGGGACGCTTCCGTACGGGTTCTGGTGCATCACCAGGATCACGTAGAATTCATCTTCAATCCTTTCTACCATGGGGTGGCGGTGCTGCGTACCCAGATACACGCCGCCGCCACGGCCAATAAGCGCGGCATGTCCGATCCGGCGTCGTACAAACGGTTTGCGGTGCTCGCCGAAAAACTGCTCGTTTCCTGGTTCCTGGGTTCCGGTGTTTTCACTAGCGGGGTGCTCCTCTGCCTGGCGCTTCTCATTCCGCTCCGCCCCCTCGAAGGGTATCTCAATGGACAGCGCGCCAGGCGGGCGGCGGCCATCACGGCTGGTGCGCTCCCCTGGCTGACCGCGGGGCTCACCCTGATCATCTGCATGCTCATCATCGTCAAGCTTCTTCACGGCATACCTCATGTGCAGGATTCGGTCGCATACCTGTTCCAGGCCAAGATATTCGCCACCGGCCGGGTGTGGGCACCGGCCCCTCCGATACCGGAGTTTTTCCAGCACCAGTACATCATTATCGACCAGCAACGTATGTTTTCGCAGTACCCATTCGGATTTCCCCTGCTCTTGGCGGGTGGAGTGTTGGTGGGAGCGCCATGGCTCATTCCGCCGCTGCTGGGTGCACTCAATATCCTGCTGTTATGGCGGCTGGGAACCGCGCTGTACAACCGGGGAACAGCCATAACAACTGTCCTGCTGGCCGCAGGCTCACCGTTTTTTCTCCTGATGCACGGTTCGTTCATGTCCCATTCAGCGGGCTTGTTCTACTGTCTCATCGCCCTGCACTGCCTCCTCCCCTCATCACGATCGCATCCATGGCTGCGGGGGATTGCGGGAGGAGCGGGTCTGGGATTGCTTGGAGCCACCCGGCCGCTCAGCGCCCTGGCCATCGGCCTGATCTGCGCGACGGCATTGCTCGTTGACCTGGCGAAGCAAAAAAGAGCGGCGTTGCCACGGATGTGCGGCGCCGCCATCGGCATGGCGGCTGTTATGGGTATCTTCCTGGCCTACAACCACGCCATCACCGGTCATCCATTCTCCACGGGATACGATTCCTACATGGGTCGCAGTATCGTGGACGAGAAACTGGGCTTCAGCGGCAAGCATTCCCTGAGCCGTGGATTGAACAATACCGATTCACAATTGACATATCTGATGGCCGCTCTTTTCAGGTGGCCGGCCTTCCTCGTGCTGGCGCCCCTTATGATCACCCTGCTGAGGCCGGACCGCCAGAAAGCGGATGCCTGGCTGGCCGGAGGATTCCTCGTGTATATGGGTGCATACTGCCTGTATCTTCGGGCCGGTATTTGCTACGGTCCGCGGTTTTACTTCGAGGCATTGCCTTTCATACTCTTGTTGAGCGCTCGAGGAATAGTGGCGCCGGCCGTAACGGCAGCCTGGCTCCGGAAGCACCATGAGCAGCCCCGCCCAGGCGCAGCCTGGCTTCTCCAGGGGGTCATCGTACTTTTCGTAATGGCGGCAGCAGTCTGGAATCCCCGCGGGTATCTGAAGGATATCGATCGCCTGCGCGCCCTCAACGATCTCTCACCGGCCATCCTCCAGCAGGTGGCGGAACAGCATCTGGATAATGCGCTGGTTTTCATCAAACCGATGAGCGCCGGCATGTGGGTCAATTATGGTTCGGTCTTTCCACAGAACACGCCCGACATGGACGGACCGGTGGTCTATGCCAGGAGTCTGGGATCGGTGCCGGATCGGCGGTTGATGGATATCTACCCCGGCCGGAACTGCTACATCGCGGACTATCCCCATGGTAACCTGCGACGGTACAACGCGCCGCCTGGTCCTCGCGTTCTGCGTTGGGAACCGCCGGAATCGAGCGTGCGGGAATGTGACAGGCAACTCATATGGGAATCAGAACCACCTGTCCGTAACGGCGCCGCCGTGCTGGCGGTAGGCGCGGCTCTCAGCCGGGGACCTGGAGAAGTGAACCTGTATGTCAATCATGAATACGCCGTCACGATCACTCCGGCCGAGGTCGTACCCTACACATGGCGACACAGGGACTTCAGCGTCGTGTTCAAACCGATTACCAACAGGGTGATCCGCAAAATCGGCAGAGGTTACCTGTTCGGAATCATGTTCATCCACATTCCCGCCTGTCACGGCCGGGCCGGTTTGCCCGTGCACCTGCGCCTGGCACCGGTGCGACAAGAATCACCTGGACCGTTCCTGGCGTTGTATGAATTCCAGGATGCCATGAGGCAGGCGCTGAAAACGGGGCTGCTCACCGATGAGGAAAGGCTCGGCCAGATGCCTCTGGAAGGCTTCGCTGACATGGTCAGAAGTGATTGGGACAGGTTGCGCCGGGTGGATTTCAGAACCAACAGCAGAGACTTGGTTCGATCCTGGTGGTTCCTTGATTGCAACAAGTGAGGGCACTGCCGAGTATGAGCGTTGCCCGATTACCCAAGCGAAGGGATAACGGTGGCGCGGCTGGCCCGGGTTGCGTTCACCACGCGGCGACAGCGGCGGCCAGAATCAGGATCAGCATCAGCAGAAATCCCGCCGATGCGCACAATATATACACTTTCCCAGGTCTGTAGAGGTATCCCAGCCGCAGCAGCTTGCCGAGGATTCGGAAAAATTCAATGGGAGATAATTTGGAGCGGCCGATTCTGGGGTGGTAATCGATTGAAATGTAGGTTACTCGAAGCCCTTGGAAGAGGTGAAGCATAGTGGTGGTGGTGGAGAAGGAAAACCGGTCCGGAAGACGGGTGCGCATCGATTCGATGTGTGATTTCTTAAACAGCCTGAACCCGGAATTGAAGTCCTGAATGGGGGTGCCGGCGCAAAACTCGGCGATGAGTGTCAACAACTTCCTGGCAGGCGCTCTGAGCATGGGAAACGCAACACTGGAACCGGTTCGCGCGGCGATGACCATGTCCGCATCGGTTGCTTTTTCGAGGAGAGCGGAGATACGGTCAACAGGGTAGGTACCGTCGGCGTCGAGGATGATAACTCGCTCGTGAACAGCAGCCGCGATACCGGTTTTCAGGGCGGCACCGTACCCGCGGTTGCGTTCGTGGCGCAGAACACGGCAACCGGTAGCCGCGGCGACAGCGCCGGTGTCGTCGATGGAACCGTCATCCACCAGGACAACTTCCGATTCAACGGGCATCGCTGCCAGAATTTCCAGGATTTGGAGCACCACCTTCCCGACTGCTTGCACTTCGTTGTAAGCCGGTATAACTACGGAAACGCCGTCACTCATCGTTATCCACCTGTCGAATCGATCTCTCTTCTTGTCAGAATTCTTGTCAGAAGCGGAGTAGTATAATGCAAACCGATCTGATTACCTAGTTCGACTCGACACTTCCTGCTCCCCCGCGCTGATTCCGTGCGATCAATCGCGACCGCATCTCCGCTTCTTCACCAACTCGCCGGATGTACCATCCTGGGTTCTCTTCACAATACGTCTGAAGGCCCGCAGGTTCATCTTCCATTCATGGGGAGTCGACTGAAGCAGCCGTTTGATGAGATACGAAGGCCTGAAGTAGAACGTACGAAAAGCCTTCCGGTGAAGACGTTTCAGGTCCTCCGTGGCTATAGAGGTGGCGTTCATCATGCATCTATCCAGCCGGATGGCGGCCGCATCGTATTCCGGGGTGAACCAGCCGTACATCTCCGCCAATCGGAACAACTCGGTACCGGGAAAGGGAACCGTCATGCTGAAGTTCGCGTAATCCGGCTTGAGTTCCTCCGCCAGGCGCATTGTCGCGGCGATGGTTTCCCTCGTATCGCCGGGATTGCCGATCATGAAGTTGGCGACGGTCCTGAGCCCTGCCATGCGGCTGTGCCGGAAGGTTCGGCGCACCTGATCAATAGTGATGCCTTTCTTCAGCCGGTCCAGTATCTCCTGGTCTCCCGACTCCACCCCGTATTGGACCAACCGGCAGCCGGCTCGTTTCATGGCCGCCAGCATTTCCGGATCGGTCCTGTCGATGCGACTGTTGCAGGACCAGACAAGATCGAGCTTCGCTTCCTCAAGTAACCAGCACAACCGTTTCACTCGTTCCCGATCGAGGGTGAACTCGCTGTCCTTGAACATGATTTCCCGCACGCCGAAGTGCCGCACCAAGTGGTGAACCTCGGTCATGACACGCTCCGGAGAATGACTCCTGTATCGTTTGCCGAAAATCAAGTTGGCATCGCAGAAAATACAGGAGTAAGGGCAACCGCGGCTGGTGATCATGGACGAGAAAGGCGTCCTGGCAATCTGTAGACTATAGTATTCCCTGATTGGCAGGAGATCGTACGCCGGCATAGGGAGACTGTCCAGATCGTCGATCAGGATCCTGGGACGATTCACCTTCACCTCTCCGTCGAGTTTGAAGGCCAGACCGTCAACCTGGTCCGGTTTCATAGTGCCCGCCACCACCTGAAGCAGTTCGTTAATGGTGGATTCCCCTTCGCCGAACACCACGTAATCCACCTGAGACATGGCACAGACCGCCCGGGGCAGAATAGTAGGGTGCACCCCGCCGCAAACAATGGGCAGTGCCGGCCGGGCCTGTTTCACCACCGCCGCCAGATTCATGGCGGCGCCGTGGGAGGCGCTGGTGACACTCAGGCCCAACAGGTCAGGACGGAATTCGTCGACGAGCCGGACGGTTTCCGCCACGGGATCGTTGCTGAACACCGTATCGAGGATGGCCGCCTCGTGACCGGCCTGCCGCGCCGCGCCGGCCACATAGGCCAACCCCATCGGCGGCAGCTTGATGTCCTCATAAAAATTATCGGCCAGGCGCGGGTGGACCAACAACAAGCGCATCAGTCCTCCACGACCTGCTTCTGGAAGGCCGCGACGTGCATTTTCCAGCTACCGTCCTCCCATCCACCCCCCGGTTTCAGGCAGGCGGCGGCTGACCGCCCCATGATCAGCGCATGGTGCACATTGTCATGCAGAAACAGACCCTGCCTGCCAAGTGTCACCACGCCTGAAATCCCGTCAAGAAAGTCGGTCAGACGGCGAAGATGCCGCTCGAAATCCACCTCGTAGAGCGGATACGCATGGCGAAGCCGACGGATGAATGCCGCCGCCACCAGGTCTTTCATATGTAATCCCAGAGTCTCCAGGTCATGGACGATCCGGCGGGTTAAATCATCAGGACTGGCCGTCCAGATGGTATCACCAAACGAGCAGGGAATTTCGAAACACAAGCCCGTTCGCTTGGAGTGTCCGGCCACCGTGTAGTTTCCTGGTTCCGACATGCGTGCGAACAGGATTGAATCATCGGGTGTGTAGTGGGCATCGAAGGGGGTGAACTGGTCGCGATCAAGTACCAGGTAAAGCAGCACCATGGCACGGTAGCGCAGCGAATCTGCGGCGGCGCGGATAAGCGGTGGCGGCGCCAGCATCCTGACCAGATCGGTGATAGGGATGGTTGAACAGACCAGGTCCGCTGTATGTACTTCTGCTCCACCAGGGCTGGAGCATGTCACCCGCATACCGCCGCCGGATTCAATTCCCGTGGCGCGCCGGCTTGACAGGACTCGACCGCCACGTCGCAGAATCTCTTCTTGCATGGCGACGGCGAGGCTGCCAAATCCCCGGCGGGGGTAATAGAAGAAGTCGCCACCGCCTCCCGGCAGCAGCTTCCACACTGTTTTCCTGACCAGGCTGCCCAGTTGGCTGGAAGAAATCCTTCGATGCGCCTGGAATGCCGCTATTCGATCAGGCTCGAGACCCCAGATCTTCCTTGCATATGGAAAGTAGAACCGCTCGCAGATAGTATCCCCCAGCCCATGGCGCAGCAAACGTTCAAAGGTCTCCGCTTGAGGTCTCCGCCGCCATGGTATGACCAGCATGTCACGGACCAACCCGGCTTTGAAACCCATCGGCAGGTGGAGCAGGCCATCCAGCGGTGAGAGCGGAAATCCCACGAATCGGCCGCCGAGTGCGATTCGGCCGGCGCGTGGTCGTTTGAGCAGTTCAATTCCGTGCATTCCGGTGAGCCATGCCGCCATGTCAGCACCCATGGCTTTGTGAAGCCGGTGGCTCCCATAGTCGAAATGCAGCCCCTCGCGGGAGAATCCGCCGGCCATCCCGCCGGGTGCTTCCTCCGCCTCCAGGACCGTTACGTCCAGATGTCGGCCATAAGCGTCAAGCGCATCCAGAGCGAGACTCATACCCGCCGGGCCGGCTCCCAGGATCACCAGCTTCATGCCGTCGCCTCGGACGGCGGCGCAGCGATTCACTGGACGTAGCCCAAGGTCCTGAGCGCTTCCTGGTCGCTCTCGTCCAGATTGACGTCATCCTGCCCGATGGCTGCCGCGAGCACGCTCAATCCGGACAGGTAGTCGTCGAGCGCCGCCGACATGGCGTTCACAATCTCCGGCTGGCGCTCCGCCAGGTCGTCCTGCTCCTCGGGATCGGAACCGGTATGGAAGAGCTGCCGCCGGCCATCGGAGAGTTGAATGAGCTTCCAGGGCGGCTGCATCAGGGATCTCAGTTCACCGGTGAACAGTTCGCGCACACCGGCGGACATGACGGGATGTTGGGCCGAATATACTTCGGAGACGATCCCAGGCGGTGCGGGGGTTTCCGGTGCAGGCAATCCGGCCGCTGTCAGCATCAGTGAATAAAGATCGAGGAAATCGCGCGGGG
>JAFGDC010000601.1 GCA_016932295.1 candidate division CSSED10-310 bacterium | reverse complement strand
TTCTGGGCGATTTTACTTGCGGGATCACCGTGCCCACGGTTCAGTTCGCATTTCCTTATTCAACGGCTTGTTGCGATTCACCATCGCCGACAGGATCCTGTCATGGACACAACCGTAATAGTTTTCTCCAGATCGAAGCGCTCTTTCCCGGTCCCGGGCATTTCATCAGACATGACACCGGTCTCTGTCAGCAGGACGAAAGCAGCCATGCTCCCCGGCGCCGGACAGGAATCGGTCACCGCAGCAGGCCGTGGCGGCATTCCCCCCTGATCAGCAGCCGCTCACGGGCAGCCCGGTCCGGCCAGCCGGGCCGCGGTCCGGTCCAGGTCCGCCACCGCCTCATCCACCGCCTGCCGGACAACCGCCGCCGCCTCTTCCGGCGCCATGAAGCGCGAATCACCGCCCCGCCGCTTCAATTCCACCACTCCCTTGGCCAGGTTGCGCGGACTCACGATGAACCGGAACGGCACGCCCAGCAGATCCGCGTCGGCGAACTGGGACCCGGGCCGTTCGTCCCGGTCGTCGTACAGCACTTCCAGGCCCGCTCCGGTCAATCCTTCGTAAAGTTTCCCGGCGGCAGCCGCCACCTCCGGCGTACCCAGTTCAACGGCGCAGATCTGTACCTGCCACGGTGCGATGCTGATGGGCCAGATGGGGCCGAACCGGTCGTTTCTGGCCTCCATGACCGAGCTGAGCAGCCGCCCCACGCCGATGCCGTAACAACCCATGACGGGTGTCCGTTCGTTCCGGTTCTCATCCAGGTAACGCATGTTCATGAGGTGTGTGTACTTGTCCCCCAACTGGAAGATGTTCCCCACCTCGATCCCGCGCGCGAAGGAGAGCCGCCCCCCGCACGCCGGACAGCAGTCGCCCTCGCGGACCATGGCCACATCCACCGTGACCTGGTCCGGCAGGTCGCGGACCAGGTTGAAGTTACGGTAATGATGGTCTGCTTCGTTGGCGCCGGCCACGAGATTGCCGCACGAGGCGATGGAATGGTCCACCACGATGCGGCAACGGGCCGGATCGATCCCCATGGGGGAAGCAAAACCGGGGGTCGCACCGGTGGCCGCAGCCCGCTCCTCGGTCGCTGCCTCCGGCACTGCCTGGATAATCCGCGCCAGTTTCGCCTCGTTGACCTCCAGGTCACCGCGGATGAGCACGATCACCGGCTTCCCGTCGCCGTCATGGTCATAGAAGATCACCTTGGCGGTGCGGCGCTGTTCCACTCCAAGGAAAGCCGCCACCGCCTCGATGGTCTTGGTGCCGGGAGTATGCACCTTGCGCAGTGGCTGCGGCGGTTCGACGCAGGTCTCGACGCGCGCCGACGCCACTTCCAGGTTGGCCAGGTACGAACAGCTTCCGCACCTGACGACGGTGTCCTCCCCCGCCTCACACAGGAGCATGAATTCATGCGCCACCGCGCCGCCCATCATGCCGGTGTCGGACTGCACCACCACGGTCTCGGGGATACCGCAGCGGGCGAATATCCGCAGGTAGGCGCGCCGGCACTCCTCGTAATACTGTTCGAGATCGGCCTGTTCGGTATGGAACGAGTAGGCGTCCTTCATGGTGAATTCGCGCACCCGGATCAGGCCGCCCCGGGCTCTCGGTTCGTCGCGGAACTTGGTCTGGATCTGGTACACCATGTAGGGGAACTGCCGGTGGCTGGTGGTCTCGTTGCGACACAGGTGCACCACGGCCTCCTCGTGGGTCATGCCCAGCAGCATGCCGTGGCCGCCGCGATCCTCAAACCTCGCCAGTTCGGCGCCCACCGACTGGTACCGTCCCGATTCATCCCACAGTTCGCGGGGCAGCACCATGGGCATGAGCACCTCCTGCCCGCCGATCCGGTCCATTTCCTCCCGGATGATCCGTTCGATCTTCATCACGATGCGCCGAGCCGGCGGCAGCAGTGAATAGATCCCGCGCGCCACCTGGCGGATGTAACCGCCGCGCAGCAGGAACTGGTGACTGACCAGGGTCGCTTCCGCCGGTTTTTCACGGAACCTGCGTCCCACCATTCGACTCATTCGCATGGCACTCTCCCTTCGTTGCCGGGGAACCTGGATTGTGCCATAAACGGCGGGCAGGGACAATGACCGGCGGGTGATGCGACATGGGTCGCCGAGCACGGAGCGCGGGGCGTCAGTCGCGCCTTGATTTCGCGAATCGCCCGACTCGCGTTTTCGTGGCGGCTTCGTACGCCGGATTGTCATGATAGGGGTGGGGAGGACCATTGGAGTTCCCGCTCCCCATGCAACAAGAGCTGCTTGATGGGATTCATGTGATGCCGGATTGTCGCCAGCGCTCCATATCACCCGATTTGTTCGAACGGATGGGACTCACACCGAAACGTAACAGAATCTGGGTGTGACCCCTTACAGCAGTTCCTGAAAATCCTTGAGTGCCAGAGTCTCCTCGCGATACTTCTTCATCCAACCGGCGCGGAATTCCCTGACGGTCTGGTACTTCTCACCCGCCATGCCCAGCAGATACGAGTCGAAAAATTCCGCGGACAGGTCGAGAGGCGCAAGATCCCGCGCGAATGATTGCTCCATCTGCTGCCGGACACCGGTCCAGATGACGGTGGATGCCACCTGATTGGCGCTGTATTGAAACACCGATGTGGGGGCGGGCAGGATCAGACCCGTGGCCATCCCCGTCACGATGGGAGCGACCAACTGCGACGTGTAATGATGCGCCACCTTCCTGGCCCGTTGCAGGTTCGCTTCCAGTTGCTGCCGATACGCGTTCTCGTTTATTTCCATCTCCTGGCGCAGCAGCACTGCTTCATAGTGCCGGAGGCCCTCCAGCAGGGTGAGCTTCTTCACATACTCACGGCGCACCTTCTCCACCGTTTCCGGTGGTATATCACCCGGCAGAACACCGAGCAGCACCTCTATCTCCGGCAGTTCAGGATCCAGTTCGGTCATGAGCCGCCGCAGCCGGGCGGCGCGCCTGCCCTGCCGCTGCTCGGGAGGTACGGCCGCCAGGGCCGCATCCATGTCCGTCCGGAACTTCAAGCCGGCTTTGCGCACCGCGCCCGCCACCGGTCTTGCGGTCACCATGTTGTAGAACAGGCTGCCCAGGGCATTGCCCGACCCCTTGTAAGTGTTGCTCATGACAACATCGCCGGCATGATCCAGAAGCTGAATCTCGGCCTCCACGCCGGCGTGATGATGAAAAATGGGCACCCCCACTATGCTGGCGACCCAGAATGGCACGCCGCCGAAAATATTTATGCTGTAACCGGATTTCCGCACCGACCCGCGCACCGTGTAATCGAACGACCCGTCATCCAGTGACGGATTCAAAAAAACCAGGCACCCTGGATTGCAACCCGCCTGCGTGTAGATTGTGCGCGCAAAACCATTGTCCATATCGAGGTTGACACACATGCCCGGGTAGTTCGAGCGGCGCAGATCGGTATACTTCTCCATGTTGGAATAGAGTGGCGGTAAACAGCCCAGGGTGACCAGGTGAAGGATGCCCAGGGCGTTCGGGCCGCCCTTGACCTTCCATGTCCCCCGCGCATCATCGAAATCGCGGACCGCGATCGTCACCGGATCGGTCTCCCGGACCTCTACCTGCGCGCCGCCACCCTTGAATTTCCACACCAGGGGTGAATAGCAGGCCTGCAGCAAGACACCACCACACAGCAGCACAATCCAGCCTGATCGAACGAACCGCTTCATGGATCATCCTCCGTATTGACATGGTCGTCAGGGATCACCCGGCAGACACTACCAGGATGCAGTTCACGATGCCCTGGGGAATGAGCATCATCGAAGACATCGATCCCGCTTCCGCCCGCCGGGCCTGTGACCGTCAACCGCCCGGCAGACACTGCCGCCGCAATGACGTTAGTTAATAGAAAATGACATGGTCAGAATGAAGTCAGTCTAAGTCCGTCACGAAACCACTGTCAACGGTAATCCAGGGACTCAAACCCACCACCAGTGATTGGGAGGAAGGTCATGCAGGTCGGTGGTTGCCGCAAGGATCACGACTTCCTCCACGGAGCAATGTGCCTGTCAAAATCTGTGAATCAGCGTGATGGAAGAATACATTAGCCGTCGCAAGATATTGACCGCCAACGCTTTGCAGCGAACATTACAAGATTCGTGGTACGACCCCAGGGGAGACACAGGCGGCCGCCCCGCCCCGCTCAGTACCCCGCCGTCAAATCCACCTCGTTGAGAAACGGCCTGGTCCCCGCCGCGGCGCGGCGGATGTTCTCGAACACGTCCTCCCACCTGTCCGGAGCGAAGATTGGCGATGCCGACCGGTGCGGTGAGAGCACCACGTTATCCAACTCGTGGAACGGATAATGATAGGGATACTTTTTCCCATTAACCGCCGGCGGGCGATACTCGTACCACACATCCAACCCGGCAGCTCCGAGCCGGCCGTCGTGCAATGCCTCGTACAGCGCTTGCTCCTCCACCACCCCGCCCCGTGAGACGTTCACCAGCACCGCGCCGGGCTTCATCCGGGACAGTCGCCGCGAATCGAGCAGGTGACGCGTCGCGCCCGTCAGCGGCAGCGCCAGAATGACGGCATCCAGCACACCCAGGAACGTATCGAGCCTCTCCACCGGCCACAATTCCTGCACCGGCGAGTCCGGTCGCGGCGTACCTGTGCGGGTACATGCCACCAAGCGGGAACCGAAGGGCGCCAGCAGGCGGGCAGTCTGAATGCCGATCGCCCCCAGCCCCAGCAGGCCGATGGTCATGCGATGGAGCATCAGCGACGCCGGGTTGTCCTTGTCTATCCCCCATTCACCCCGACGCATGGCGGCATCGTAGTAGACCAGCCGGTTGGCGGCGGCCAGCAGCAGCGCCACCGCATGCTGGGCCACCCCACAGGCGTTGCCGTGCAGGTTGGCCAGCGTGATCCCCGGATGGGCTGCCAGCAGTTCCATGTGCCTGCTGCCCAGACCGGCGGAGAGCGCCTGGAAAAGTACGCAGCGGGATGCCGGCTCCACCAGTTCGGGCAGCGGTTGCCAAGCGACAATGACAACAGCCTCCGCCAGGACATCCGCCGGCGGCGACCGGAAAAACTCCACCTCAGCGATTCCGTCGAGCCGCTCCCGATACAGGATGCGCAACTCCTCCGGCATGTACGAATCGATCACCACCACCCTGATCCTCATGGAAAAACAATCCCTGTCCGAAAGTGGCGGTTGGATGACCGGCTATGGTCCCGGTCCAACCGGCCACAGGGGATTTTTCGGATCGGGCCGGAGATCATTTTTCGAAATACGGCGGTTCGTTGCCGGGGCGCCACTTGATGTTGCAGCCGACACTCGGTTTCTGGCGGTCCGGAGCAGGACGGTCCGCCAGCACCTTCTCCAAAGCCTCACGCAGATTGGCGCCGGTCACCGGAATATCCGAACCGGGGCGGCTGTCATCCAGCCGGCCGCGATAATAGAGCTTCCGCTCCTTATCGTACAGGAAGAAATCCGGCGTGCAGGCCGCCTGGTACGCCTTGGCCGTCTCCTGGCTTTCATCGTACAGGTACGGAAACGTGTAATTATAGGTCCGGGCGTATTCCTTCATCTTGTCTATGTCGTCCTCGGGGAACCGTTCCGCATCGTTGGCGTTGATGGCCACCACGGCAAGTCCGCGCGGCTGGTAGTCCGCCGCCACGCGGACGATTTCACCGCGCACATGCTGAACGTACGGACAGTGATTACACATGAAGATCATGAGCAGGGCGGGTGCGGCTGAAAAATCCTCCAGCGAGCGCTCCAGGCCTTTGTAATCCGGCAGGGTGAAATCCGGCGCCGGGCTGCCCAGCGGCGGCATGGTGGATAGTGTCGCGGCCATGATCGAACTCCTTTCCAGGATCAATTCCATCAACCCCGATTCAGTCTACCCCGTCGCGGGCAACTGTCAAACCGGGCAGCGTCTCCAAGGGGTCGTACCCGGAACCTTGTAATCATCGTTGTGAAACGTTGATACCAAAGGCTTTGCGGTGGTGATAGCAGGTGCCGTTTCTCGAGGGGATCAAGTTTTTCGAGGGGTCGTACCCGGAATCTTGTACTTTTCGTTGAAAATCGTTGTCACCCAGGGAATTGGGTGATGTATCCCCCGTTCTCTCACATCAATGGTGCGTGAAAGGAACATTGCCGGCAAGGTGATGAATTGGTTGTTGGTAAGGGATTGTTGGGCGGAGATTAGGCGGTGGTGCCGGGTAACCGGGTGATGTGGTGCCGGCAGTGGTCCCAGCCGGCAGGCGGAGCTTTGTGCAACAGATGTTCCCGCAGCAGGCATGCCCGTCGCCACCGGCGGCTCCGCGGAACGAATTCGTGCATGGCTCTGCCGAGGGCCCCTCCCCCGCCCTCGGCCCGCAGACAGGTTCCCGCCAACACCGTGGGCAGTCCTCACCTGGGCTGGGCGCGTGCCGTTTCCCGCACGAGCCACCATGGTGTGCCTCCTTATGGACCGAAAGCCACGA
>JAFGDC010000600.1 GCA_016932295.1 candidate division CSSED10-310 bacterium | reverse complement strand
GGGATTTCCGCTGCCGCCTTTCATCAAGGCGGCAGTCAGTTTGTACGGGCAACCACTACGACTCCTCCGCCGGTTTGCCGTCGTCCGTGGCCGGGGGATTGCCTGCGCCTTCATGAGTCTTCATTGTTCGCGGTGCGTCCGGTTCTCCGTTCGTCGCCTGGTTCCACGTGGAACCAGGCGATCTCGACCGTGCCGCTCAGCGCCTCCGGTGATCGACTCTTCGCCCCGCCAATACCGACATGGCCGCCAACAGCAGCATAGCGCCAGCCGTGCCGGTGGCCGGAATCGGTGCCGGTGTGGGAATCACGGTGGCAGTCGGCGTGAGCGCCGGCGTAAAACTCGGACTGGCGGTGGGACTCGCGGTCGCGGTCGGTATATCCGTGGGTGAGGCAGTGGGTGCCGGCGTCAGCGTGGGATTCATGGTGGGAGTCATCGTCGGCTCCCCGGTGGGACTGGGCGGCGGCGTGAAAGTCGGTACGGGTGTCGGTACGGTCGTGGGCGCCGAGGTCATCACCCATACCTCGCTTCCGGTGACGGAGTAGTTGGGCACCACCATGTCGAAGGTGAAAAGGCGATAATGGTATGTCCTACCCGCGGCGACCGAGTCATCCTCCCAGGGTGTCACGGAGTGATCCTCCGCCCCTTTGTAGACCACCGACACGCCGGGTGCCACCTCCGTGCCGGGGGTGACATGGTAGTGCTGGCGGTCGGAAGGACGCCACGTGACCGGTTGTTCGGAACGCACCGCCAAAACCCCGGCAAAATCGGCCGGAGCGGGATTCTGCCATATCAACGCCACGAAAGATTCACCGGCATCGATCACGGTCAAACCCGACACCTCGTCCGGTGCGCTCAGGCCGGTTTGAGTGTTGGGATAGAGATACAAACCGGGGCAGGACCCGACCAGCAGGTCTTTGCGACCGTCCTCATTCCAGTCGGTCACCTCCGGGAAGATCTCGCAGTTTCCCTGGATGTAGCCGTAGGCTGTTTCTATAAAACCATCATCAACGAGTGTCGTGGCGCCTGGTCCCGCCGCATTTCGATACCTTCGCAGACGCCGGTTGTCGGCCTCGATGGTCATGAACAGGTCAGGCACGCCGTCTTCCTCGTAATCCCAGACATGGGGACAGGTGAGGCGCGGACCGGGTATGGCGTAACCGGTTCCCGGAAATCCGTAGGTGAGGAGTGCGGCGTAGCCGCCGGAAAAGACCGGTGCAGCGTCGGTGCCCTGGTTGAAGTAGACGTAGTTGCACTGACCGGAGGGGCCGTAGACACTGGTGCCGAGTAACAGATCCTTACGGCCGTCCTGATCCCAGTCGGCTACTTCCACTCCCAATGTCCCCCATGGCAGAATGGCATAGGAGGCCACCCGCTGCGGCGGACCGAGGACCGGCTCGTAGTTCTCGCCCACATTGGGATAGAGATACACGTCGCCGCCGGACCAGTTGGGATTGGCCACCAGGAGATCTTTCCTGCCGTCGTTGTCCCAATCGATTATTTCCGGACTGTGGTAGTCGAAGCCCGAAGGAATCGTCACGCCGGCGGTGGTGGTGAGATGCAGTTGGCTGGTGAAGCTGGGCGCACCGTTCGTGCCTCCATTGAAGATGACGTAGTGCCGGCCGTTGTAAGTGGTGTTCAAGACCAGGTCCTTGCGGCCGTCCTCGTCCCAGTCCACCACCCGCGGTCCCTTGCCGTATTCGAACATGACAGATGGTTCGTCACCGGGAATGTAACGCGCTTCCAGGTATTCTGGGCCGGCATTGGTGCCGTGGTTGGGATACCAGAGCGTCGCGCCGATGGGACTGACTGTCATGATGTCTTCCTTCGAATCGCCATCCATATCCGCCATGGCGAAATCCATGCCTTCCCCGATGATCACCGGCGTATCGGTGCTGAACAGCAATTCGCCGTATCCGAACACCGGCGCCCCATCGCTGCCGGCATTGAGATACAGGTAGGTCTTGGGTGGGCTTTCACCCCACACCACCAGATCCTTGGCGCCGTCGCCGTTCCAGTCGGTGACCCATGGCTTGGCTGAATTCCCCACATCGACGATTCCATAACCAGCCGGCACGGTGACGCCCGGCGCAAGTTCCGGGTTGGCTTGCGAGCCGATATTCATGAACAACCGTACGGTGCCGTCGCCGGCGCCCACCAACAGGTCGTCGCGGCCGTCGTTGTCCCAATCCACGGGAACCGGCTGGGCCAATTGTCCGACATCCACCGCCGAGTAGCCGGTCTGGAGATATTCGTACCAGGTGAAGGCGGGAGCAGTGTCGGTTCCGCTGTTCTCGAAGAACAGGACTTCCCCCCAGTAGTTGCCCACCAGCAGGTCTCTTTTCCCGTCCCCGTTCCAGTCGATGTGCGCGGGAGCGGCATGACTGTCCGCGGAAATGTCCATGTAGCCATATCCCGAATACTGAAGCCACTGACCGTCCGCGAACGCCGGCGCGGCCGCGGTTCCCGTGTTCATGGTCAGCTCCAGCCGGCCGTCGCTGTTGCCGCCCAGCAGGTCGAGCCGACCGTCATTGTCCCAGTCAGTCACTTCGAGAGTGTATTCCCAGCCGGAACCGGCAATACGGTGCGCTTCCCGACGGATATTCACCGCCGATCCGAAGCACGGTTCGTCGCCGGTACCAGGCGTGGCGGACGGAGTGATGGTGGGACTCGGTTCAGGAGTGGAGGTTGGTTGTACGCCGCAAGGCGCGGGTGCGGTGTCGTCGGAGAAATCCATGCCGCATTCGTCGGTATCCTGCGGGGTATGGCAGCGCAGCAAACCATGTCCCTGCGCCACCGATGCATGACCATACACGCTGGGATAGGAACCACTGCCATACACCAGGGCATCGACCACCGTATAACTGGGATCGAGGATGAGCACTTCGTCGCCGCTGTTGCCCAGGCTCATGGTGCCACTTGACCAGATCGGGGTGGAATCCCTCACCAGGTCCGCGATGCCGGTATCGCTGTCATTCAGCTCGAAATCGGGATCGCACCCGTATACCGCCTTGAATTCCACCGCCTCGTTGGCGATGATGAAGGTGTCGCCGGAAGCCAGGTCGCACGGTCTGGTCTGGAACGAATAGGTACCCTCACCCCCCAGACAGGTCTCTTCGTCGCTGATCATGAAATCAGTCAGATCGAGTGTGACGGAGGTGTTGTTATAGATTGCCACCCACTCGCCCTCCGGTTCATTGACCGCGTCTGGCACCACTTCGTACACCAGCAGCGGCGCTTTGATGTCTCCCGTCGAGCGATGCCCGGAAACTTCAAACCAGATATCGAAATAATAGTCCACCACCTGGTCGGAAACCTCGTCCCAGGTATTGTAGGAACCGGACGCGCCGGGGTGGTGCGTGTAATTGGTGACGCAGTCCAGCGCATCGGAGACGGGGTCGCTCCCCAGGTCCCATGTGTCGTCCGAGGCATTGGCTCTGAACACCGCCACCGTGAAGCGCAGCACCTCGTGCATGCCATGGATGGATGTCCAGGGCATGGCTACTTCGATCGCGTCGTTGGCGCCGCTCGCCGCTTGGCTGCCGGAATATTCCTCGTTCCACGCGCTGTCGTAGATCAACGGAGTCGATGCACCGGAGCCCAGCCTGGTGACGAGCAGTTGATCCCAGTAAGCGTTCATGTTGAGTTTGGTATCGCAATACCGCCCGAACCATTCATTGCCCGATCCCGCGGTGCGGTCTATGTCGATGCCGATCTGCAATTGCACGGCGCCGTCACTGGTCTCGATCTGGAGGTCGGTGAATCGCGCGAGAAAGTAGATGTACTGCGAATCGGCGGTCACCCTGAACTCCGTGAGATCCACGTGAGCGTCCCGAGCGGGCGAGGTGAAGTCATTGCGTTCGTCGATCCCTTCATCCTTCCAGATGTACTGCCCGGATTGTCCGATATCGCGCGCCACATGGCCGGTGTTGACCGCCGCGGGCACGGCCAGGGGCCAGTCCCCAGGATTGCCGTCCACCTGGATGAAATAACCCGCCGCCGGGAGCGCCGGCAGCACCCCCGCGATCAAAACGAATACCCAAAAATGTCTCATCATGCCTCCGTCCTGATGGAAATACACGTTCCGTGAGCAGTCAGTCATGAATACTGATTTTTCAGGGGATTGCAAGCCTCCTGATCCGCCGTCTCTGATTGGGAGCGGCGGCATCCATGCCCGGAGGCCGCGTTTCATCGGTCACGGATTCGTTTACAGAGGAATGTGCCTGGAGAATTTGAATCGACTTGATTGGACCAGGGATTTACCGTCGTAACATTCTTATTTTCAACGCTTTTTAGAGAGCATTACAAGATTCCCGGTACAACCCCGGAGCACGACCCTTAAACACGACCCCGGAAAGGAGCCCCCAGATTCACTTATACGATGTTCGCCGCGTTGACGGAAGTCGTTGCGGGATGGTCTGCCTCCACTGCGGCGGTGGCACATTCCCGCTCGTGGCGGCGGATCGCCAGCAGGCCGCCGAACAGCACCACCAGGCCAAGCAGACCCAGCGGTCCGGTGGCAGGCACCGAGGGTTGCGGCGTATACCCGTCTTCCCAGCAGTTCACCACCGCGTTGATCCAGCATTCGTAGGTTCGGCCGGTATTGCCGGTATGGGGTGGGGTATAGGTGTCCGCACCGCCGCACATCAGGACGGACATCCGCTCGTTCAGCCAGGATTCCGGATGATCGTTGGAACCAGCCTGGCGACCGATGTTTTCCGGCACGGACGTATCCATCGAGTCATCCGGAAAGCCTCCCACCGGGAACCAGAAATACGCACCGTCGAGGAGGGGATCTTCGCCAGTCCAGGCAATGGAGTTATGGAAATCCGCCGGCACCACGTTGTTGAGCGGGTAGTCCTCGAACTGGTCCGTCCCGGTGGGATCGAATTGGTGCAGCCAATCCTCCCGCAGCCACCGCGCGAATTCCCGGCAGCCCGCCGCCTGCTCGCTGTTGAGCCCGGTGCGGGGCGGTGCCTGCAGGGCGATGAAGAGCAGGCCGGGATGTTCCCGGAAGATGTTG
>JAFGDC010000599.1 GCA_016932295.1 candidate division CSSED10-310 bacterium | reverse complement strand
CGCCGCGGGGACCTGCCAGGATGTCATGAAATCCACCGACGGGGGAGGCACCTGGACCGAACACATGGGTGATCTCGATACCGATGGGCTGGTCAACCGCGTGGTCATCGATCCGTTCGATCCCCGGCTGCTGTGGATAGGTCTGGCGCAGCAGGACGGTATCTATTACAGCCCGGACGCAGGGGAGAGTTGGGTCCTGTACAACGAGGGACTGTACGTGAAGCACGTGTGTGATCTACACATTCAGAAGGCGGGCACCAGGCGGTTCCTCTATGCCGCCACCAGTGCCGGCATCTGCCTCCTCGTGCAGGATACCGCGCCCGCCACGCCCACGCCTGTCCCGACCCCGGTCAGGGAGTGCCCGTTCGAGGGCGTCGCCATCGACATGCCGGGCCGCCATTTCACTCCCGGTTCCACCTGCTTCCTGAATGTCTCCATCTGCGCGAACATGGTGCCGGACAACGGACTCCCGCTCATCTGCGCCCTCGAGTTCGCCGGTGTGTACTGGTTTTATCCCCGCTGGTCGGAGGCGTTCGACTATTACCTTCTCTATCCGGACCCGGGGCGGCTGCGAATGAAGACCCTCATCGAGCCTTTCATGTGGCCCCCTGGCTGCGGCGCCGGCAGCGGACTGCGTTTCATCGCGGCGGTCACCGATCCGGACTTCATCTCTGTTATCGGTGCGTACGACCTGTGGGAGTTCTCGTATTCCGAGTAACTCGGCACTGCAGGGAACGATTCGGCCGGACGCCGCCCGAACCTGTTCCACGTGGAACCGCACTGACTCCGAGCGCGTGGAAAGCGCTGACCGGAGGTGATCGAAACCATTGCGCCGATGGTGGAAGCCAGGGTGGTGGCGAGTCAGTCGAGTTTTTCCAGTTCCGTCGCGACCTCGTCGAGACCCAGCCGCGCCAGCCGCGCCCTGGTGGGCCGCCCGTTATGGTCCCAGCCGCGCAATGCGTAATACTCGTCGAGCACCTTCCTGAACGCGCCCGCGTCCAGCGCCTGCCGTTCCCCGAGGAAGGGGTTGACGAGGTTATCAGGCCGTTCCAGGTAAGGGATCAGCGTCTCGTCGTCAACCCTTGACCGGTTAAAATTCCTCACCAGCAGCGCCCGTTCGAGCTGGATGATGCGGTCGCAGGCGGTCTCCAGTTCTTCACTGCTCCAGTCGATGCCGGTGGCATATTTCAGAAGGTGCCGCTCCACTTCCGGGCCGGGGACGCCGCCCACCATCGCGAAGTTGTCATCGGTCCGCTTCGAGAACACTCGCGGAAACACCTGGTCGTCCACCGGCAGGCTGTCCTTGAGGACGGACCGGTGACCGTGCCAATAGGCCGGGAACGCCTTGGATGCGTAGCCGCTCTCGGGATGCATCGCCCGGTCATCACCGTAGACCCGGCGACCGATCTCAATTATGCGCTCCCACGAGATGCCGTGCACCGGTGAATGCTCTTTGCACCAGCCCATGACGTTCTGCACGTAGCCGTGGCCGCTGGAGATGGGATCCCTGGTATCAACGGCCCACTGCAACGCGGCGACGATCCAGAAAGGGAAGAAGATGCGGTTAATATGGTCGCCGTGGCCGTCCCAGTGCCCGGCGTACCCCCAGGCGGGGAACAGCTCTTCCATGCGGTCCACCCCTGTACCGAGGTGGTAGGCGGCGCGCACGGTGCCCTCGGCCAGGGCATCGCGATGGGGTCCGAGGCGATGGCCGATGCCATGCATCACATGTTCCCAGAACCGCGGGTCATCCAGATCGATGACCCGGCCGTCGATTTCGGTCAAGGCACCCCCTGCGGCCAGTGAGCGCAGCCAGGGCATGAGGCCGACGAGCAGTTCCCAGTGGTTGAGCCCGATGTCATTGGCGATCACACCCAGTTCGAAACCGGCCTCGAAGCCGATTTTCCAGTCGTAGAATGTCCCGGGTGCGCCCGGGAACAACTGTGCGATGCAATCAACCTGGCCGGCGTAGAGTTTACCCTTGCACAGTTTGCCCGGCACCCTGGTGTAGTAGCGCGCATCGAAACAGCGGACGGCGCAGCCCTGGGTGCAGGCATGGAACTTCTGGCCGTATTTTTCCACCCTCTCGGGATCGAGGCGCGGAGTATGGGGCCAGCCATGCGAGCCGTGGGACTCCTCGCGCACCGCCCGGCAGAAGGCCATGAACTCTTCCGGCATGGCCACCGGGAGCTTGCGGGTGCCGTGCACGACGATGGCTTTGAGCCGCTTGGATCCCATGACCGCTCCGAACCCGCCCTGCCCGGAGGCGGATTCCGTCTCGGTGGCGGCCACGGCGATCCGCACCAGGTTCTCGCCGGCCGGACCGATGGCGAACACCCGGTGATCGCGGCCATGGCGTTCGATTAAAAGCCGCTGGGTCTCATAGATACCTTTTCCCCATAGAGGATCGGCATTCCCGATGGTGACGTGGCCATCATCGATCAGCAGATAGGTTGGAGAAGGCGCCCGACCCGTGATGATCAGACCATCGAAACCAGCGTGTTTGAGGGCCGGTCCCCAATGGCCGCCGAAGGACGAGCGGGTGTACCATTCGTGCGGGTAACCCTGGGCGCTGAGACCACAGACGGTTGTTCTGCCGGAGAAGGGCGCCATGGTACCGGTGAGCGGACCGGTGAGGATCAGCAGCGGCGTTTCGGGCGCAAAGGCGGTCATTGCGGGAGTAATTTCTTCCCAGGCGATACGGGCGGCCATCCCCCTGCCGCCGATGCCCGCCGGCAGGTAGCGGGAGGTATCGTCACGGGCCACCTCGCCGGTGGTGAGATTGATACGCAGCAAGTCGCCCGTATAGGATCCATACGCACCGTTCATTCGCCCCACCCCAGGGCCGGATCCAGATCCTCGTTTGGGATGCCACGGGGCGGACGCGAAGCCGACTCGCAGTACTGCAGCACGCCGAAATGGCAGGCTTCCACGCACAGTGGCGCGCCACCGCACAAATCGCATTTGAGGGGACCCAGGTCATCATCCCAGCGCATGGCATTGAACGGACAGGCCGTGATGCAGGAGCCGCACCGCCGGCATCTGGTCTGTTCGATCTGCCAGGCGCCGGTCAATTCGTTCCTCGCGATGGCTCCCTGCCCACAGGCGGCGGCGCAGGTGGCTTCCCTGCACTGGCGACACCAGGTGAACTCGTGCCGCCCCGAGAAAGGCGCAAGCCCGACCTGGATGACGGCGCGGCCGGGCGCCATGCCTCCCGTCCGGCGCTGCTCACATACCGCCATGCAGTTGAAGCAGCCGGTGCAGGGCTCGGGATTGACATACAATCGTTTCATCGACTCTCCTCGATCTTCGTCAAACCGTACGGCACCAGTCGGGACGATGTCAATCGACGGAATATCCTGAATCCGCCGCCCATGATCGGGTAGGGCGGCGGCCAGGCCCGGAGGATGCCCTTCGTGGGTCGCAGTTCCATTCACCCGGCAAACATCTCCGTCCTCGAAGCACACTTTTCCTGTCGAAAACGGTGCAGCAACCTGATGGAGACGGAAATTCGCCGATGCACGTCTCGATGATAGATGCGTTGCAGTGAGATCAGTCGATAGAGGTACTCCCCCGACGGGAAAAAATACCATCACTGAACGGTCCCAATCACCCATTCCGCAATCATCGTACCGCGGACGCCTTTCGAACCACCCGTTTTTTATCATTATGGAGCACGTTTTATCGTTAGTTCTCTGTTGTCCCGAACAGAAAAAGCCTCCGGCGGCTGGGTAGGGGGGCAGGTGTCAAGTCGTGTGTCAAGATAGATTGACACCTTACAGGCGGCACGCAGGCACTTTTCGCGAAAAAGTATCCCCCGCACACAATCACAACACATTGAAATACATGTCGTTTGATCATTTTTTACCCGGTACGTCTCCCGCCTGGCACGATTATGGCTTTAGAAAACGATGGCGATACAATCCGCGGAACGGCTCGTCGTGGCTTTCGGTCCATAAGGAGGCACACCATGGTGGCTCGTGCGGGAAACGGCACGCGCCCAGCCCAGGTGAGGACTGCCCACGG
>JAFGDC010000598.1 GCA_016932295.1 candidate division CSSED10-310 bacterium | reverse complement strand
TGCAGACCAGCAGGACAGCGAGCCCAGCCGGCGGAGCCAGGTATGATTGCAACCGCATGTGGTCCCCCTTTCTTCGCGAGTGAGCCATTGCGGATCATCCGGAGTTGTATGGATTCACATGGTACGGAAGCCGCTCCAAGCGTGTCAACAGAAGGGAACGTCATGGCCCCAAATCCACCGCCTGGTCGACATGGGGTCATCGATGCTGCCGTTCGGGACCTGATTTGCGGGTGCGGTATGCTTCATCAGGTCGCTCGCTGATCAAAAATGCTGAAAGTGGGGGTCCCGACACTGGTTTTATCCGCATGAAGGCACACCACTCCTGCATGTATGGTCACCATCTATGATGTGTTACACCCAGGCTGGAACCGAAGCGGGGGTCTTTCCCTTCCGCGCAATGGTGCATGAGATCCCACTGGTGTCATGCCCCTCAGGCAGGCGGTTCCAAAACCAGACTTTTTCACCAATATGGTGAACGAAATCTGGCGCTTTCCCTACTATCTTATGAAATGAGAAAACCTGGCGGTGGAGTTGGGGTGGCGCCGCTATTCCGCCGTATCGTCGGGCAATTCAGCCGCTGCGGGCGGATGTGGATCCACGAACACGATCTCCTCGCGCTGCACCTTCACGGCTCCTGGTGCCGCTCCCTTCACCGGCGTGACGAATTTCCTGAAAGTATAAATCACCGGCAGATAGTCACCCTTGGCCGCCTTGCTGAAGTGCGCCGCCAATTCCGCCGCGCGCTGGATCACCGGCATGGGCGGCAGCCGCCGCCGGTGCGGGTTGCGGATGATGACGTGGGAACCGGAGTAGCCGCGCACATGCAGCCAGAGATCATCACCCCTGGCATGCGCGCGCAGGAGCTGCAGGTTGTCCCGCCCGCCGCGACCCACGAGCACTTCCCAACCGCCGGTCAGCACGTAGCGGCGGTACGGCAGCCGCGTCGCGGTGCCCTCCCGCCGGTTGCGTTCCGGCTGATGCCGGCTGATGAATTCCCGCAATTCGGCCGGTGCCGCCCCGGCGAACAGCTCCTTGCGTCGAAACAGCGCCGCGCGTTGCTCCCCGGTATGCGCGAGTCTCTCCTCGAGCGCCGGCAGGCCTCGTTCCAACCTGCCCGCCAGTTTGAAACAGGCGTCCGCGTTCTGGGCGGGAGTCAGGATAGGATCGAGGGTCACTTCCACTGTCTGCGGGGGATCCAGGCGGTAGTTCACCGCGTTGAAGCAGGCCTGGCCACGCTTGAGGCGATGAATGTTGTGGTAGATAAGTTCCCCTCGCAACCGGACCGCTTCGTGTTCACGGCAACGGGCCAGTTGCCGGCGGAGCGTGGCGATACGCCGGTCCAGCCGTCGCAGTTCCCTGTCGGCCAAGTGCTCAGCCTCGGCCCGGGGATCGCACCGAAGTCCTGAGATACGCCTCTTGTCAAGGGCTCCGAGTGCGGCGGACAGGGAATCGTACTGTTCAACCGGCCGGCCGGCCAGGTGATGCATGGAGATGACGGCGATCGCCGGATCACCGTCCAGGCGGTCGGGATCGTACCAACGCACCTTGGCATTTGCCCGGTCTTCGGCTTCTGCTTCCGCCAGCAGTTCTCCTGTCACCGCCGGCAGCCGCCGGCTCCAGTCCAGATCACCGGTGAGCGGCGTTCCCACCGGCAGGCCGAGTCGAAACAGCATCTCCGCCGCCAGCTGCCGGCTGCAACCACTGGTGATTCGGAAGAGCGCTTCGGCCGCTTCCAGCCGATCGCCCGAAACCATGTCTTCCAGCGCCGTCCGCCATGCCTCGGCGCCGGCGGTCTCCGGCTCCAGGCCGTCCCCGGCCGGCGTTTCATAGACCGCGCCGGGGCGCACCGCGCGTCGGGCGGAGCGCCACGACCGCCGCGTTGCCGTGATCATACCTTCTTCAATCAACAGCACATTGGGAAACCGGCGATCCAATTCCACCACGAGCCGCGCATCCTTGTCACCGGACAGGCGCACCTGCATAGACCTGGCGGCCGGGATGCAGTCCACCGATTGGATGGTTCGGCCGATGATCCCCCCCGCCACCGCCGCCAACCAGGCGGCCCGCGGCTCCTCGCCCCGTGACGAAGCCTGCAGGCGCACCATCGGCGCTCCCGGCGTGGGTGCGATCGCCAGCACCGGCCCGCGACCCTCACAGATCAATGCGAGCCATTCGTCAACCAGGTGGCGGACCGCCTGTATCGTCCGCCCGCCAAGCATCGCCGAGCATTCCCGGGTGATCCGCCGCAGCAGCAGGAGATCCCATATCATGCGCGCGCCGTCATTCCCCCGGCTTTTTCGAAGTGGCCGCGCAACAGTTGGAAGTGACGCTTTTCCTGATCCGCCAATTGCTTGAGCAAATTCCGGTACGGATCGATTTCCAGCGTTTTCGCCAGATCGACCAGATACTTGAAATTCTCATACTCTATCTGCATGGCGAACTTGAGCACCGTCTTGACATCAGCGTGCTCGAGAAGGTTCTTGAAGTCATTGGCGCGGAACAGTTCGAGTTGCGGCGGAAGGATTTCCTCGTCCTCCTCGATGCGGAGATCGTAGATCTTGATGGTGTCACCATCGTAGTAGATTTTCTTCGTGTCCGTCTTAGCTGCGGTCTTCACCGGCGCCGGTTCTCCCGCCATGAATTCCTTGCGCATGGAGACCAGTACGTCGGTATGGTAGGTTTCTTCAACCGCCAGCCACTCGAAAACCCGGCGTGCCTCACGGTCGCTCACGAACCTGGCGGCGTCACGATAAAATCTCTGACCGCGGTTTTCTTCCTTGATCAGGGTGTCGAACAGGTTTTCAATCAGCTTTTCTTCCTTCATGTCATCCATGGATCACCTCCCCACCTGGGGCGTCATGTCCATCACCTTCTGTCGGCGCGGAGCGCCCAGTGTCGTACGGATATGGTAACCACCTCCGCTTCACGGCGTCAAACATGGTCCGGTGCCGGTCCTGCGGCGCTTCTGCCGGCCCGGACTCTCTCAGAACGGAATGGCCTGCAGCGCGCATTCCATGACCGGCACCTCCGTCCCGGTCCAGCCTTCGGGAGCCGTGCATTCCAGGCAGCCGGCCTCCAGGCCGGGATTGTACTCGATGGCGATGCATTCGAAGACTTCCTTGTGCAATGGCCACTCCTCCGGACCGATCACATGTTCTTTCTTGAGGACCACATATTCGTCCTTGTCTATCCAGTAGGTGAGCCGCACCTGGGCCTGGTCGCGCGTGCCGGTGCAGCCGAGGACCACGCAGTCCCGTCCGGCGATGCCTGCTTCCCCTTGCAGTGCCGGCGTGCCGAACGGCCGCATCCGGAGCGGCATGGTCCATGGCGTGCAGGCTTTTTCCGGCTTGAACCGGCCGGTCTGGAGAACCCGGCTGTCCGTGATGCGCTCGCACAGACGCCTGCCGTCGAATACCCAGGTGCGGACCGCGCGGCCATCCATGGTGCTTCGTCCGTGCCGCTCCATGCTCCAGTGCATGCCGTCAACGGTGACAAGCACATCGCTCACCGGCTCGGTTGTCTGCGAGGCGGGTGATTGCAGCAGGTGAACCCACCGACCCTTGAAGTGTTTGTCCGATCGATTGGTCTTGATGATCAACGCATCGGTTTCACTCATGACTCCACAGCCCGGCGGGAGAAGTGCCGCCATGAGCAGGAGCCTGACCATGATGAGCCTGCGGCGCGCCATGTGGTCCTCCTCGGTTGGGATGTATTGTAGCACGCCGCGGTACACCGGTGAAGGCGCCGGCGGCGCCAGTCGCTGATGCACCCGCCGCTTCGTTCCGTGGTTCAACGCGGGGCGTTAAAAATCCTGTCGCTTGAATCTTGTCTTTTACAAGGGGCTGAACTATAAGCATAGATACGCCTCCCTTGATGATCAGGATGCGAAGGAGATGACCGATGAATCGAGCGATGCTGTTTGTACTTTTTCTACTGTTGATGACGGCGACGGCGGGTGTGTTTCAGGCCACTGCCGGATCTCTTGCCGTGCACGAAATACACCAGGTGACGCGGTCCGGTGAGTATACGGCGCCGCGGTTCTCACCGGATGGCTCGAGGCTGGCGGCGGCCGGACCTGGTTATGGTGAGGTGGTGTTGCTGGAAGAGACGGCGGCGCTCCGTGTGCTGATGTCAGCACCGGGAGTGGGATACGGATTCCTGTGGCTGCCTGATTCCAGTGGATTGGTTTTCCGGACCAGGGTGAACGGCCGGTCGCTGGTGCGCCGGCTGGATCTGGACGGAAGGCTCCGCGAGTGCGGTGAGATAATGGATAGCTGCCTGCCTGCCCGATACAAGGATACGGTTTTCTTCATCGATCCGGCTGGCGAGCCGCATATCATTATGGGAAACCTGCCGCCGGAGGCGCTGGTCTTCGTCACGGTGAAGAACGATGTGATAGTGCTTCACAAGGGTCAGGCGGCGCGGCGCATTTCACCGGATGGTGATCGGTTCTTCCTGCCGGTCCTTTCACCAGATGGTTCGCACGTTTTGTTCGAGGGTATGACCACTGGTATATGGACGTACCGCATTGCAGATAATCGATTGGTGAACATCGGCCAGGGTAATCATCCGTCCTGGGCGCCGGACGGCTTCTTCGTCTATTTCGATGTGGAAGAGGATGACGGCGAGCGGGTGACGGCGGCCGAATTGTGGCGCGCCACGCCGGATGGGACGGTGCGCGAATGTCTCACCGCGACGCCGGCGGTTATCGAGATGCGGCCCGCGGCGGCGCCGGACGGCGGGAGGATCGCCTACGATGCGGGCGGATCGATTTTCCTGGCGGAGCTGGAGGAACAACCATGACCCGGCGTACGATTCCATTCATCATGCTCGTAGTGCTTTGTGGCGGTACAGCGCTGGCCGGTTTGAGCGGCGTGAAGATCGGCGTGGATCCGGGCCACGGTGGTACCGATCCGGGGGCGATCGGTCCGACCGGTCTCTACGAAAAGAGCGTCAACCTGGATACGTCGCTGGCGTTGCGGACCTATCTTCAGGCGGCGGGCGCCAGCGTCTACATGACGCGCATCGACGATGCCACGGTTCCCCTGGCCACTCGCAGCAGTTATTTCAATTCGATTCCAGTCGACCGGGGCGAAAGCGTCCATCACAATGCATCCGCGGATCCCGATCCTAATTACACGGGTTCGCACGTCTATCCCGGTACCTGCTCGAGCACCTCCGGCAACCTGGCCTATGATGTGGCTCATCGCCTCGATGATCACATGGGCATCGGCTTCGTCTGGTCCAACTGCAGCCGCGAGGGTGTCCACGAGGACAATTTCCACATGGTGCGGGAAACCAACATGCCCAGCACGCTCACCGAGATTTCGTTCATCTCCAACCCCGCCGAGGAGGCGCGACTGCGCGGTTCCTCCTACCTCGATGCTAACGGCTGGGCCATTTATGCCGGTATCAACGATCACATGGGTTCCGGCACGCCCGTGCCGCCCACCAACACACCGACGGCGACGCCCACCTCGAGCGCCGGCGACGTGATCGTGGACAACTCCGATGCGGGTTGCACCTTCACCGGTTCCGCGTGGCTGACGGGGACCTGGGGCGACATCTACGGCGCGGACAAGCGCTACTCGGAGACCGGAACCGGTTCCGGCTCGGCCACCTGGACGGCGTCATTACCAAGTGCCGGCACCTATGAAGTGG
>JAFGDC010000597.1 GCA_016932295.1 candidate division CSSED10-310 bacterium | reverse complement strand
GGTCCGTTCCAGAACACCGTGCCGGCCTCTTCCAGCCGTTCGTTGAACAGTGCGATGGTGTTCGGTCCGATGTCCAGCCCCATCATATCCGCCGGCATCTCCTCGTTGCTGTAGATGTGCCGCGGCAGGCCCTCCTTCATCTCTGCCGCCGCCACCACGTCCACTGGCAGCACCAGGTCGACGCCTTCCATCGCCGCCTCGGTCATCAGGTCGGCGGCTGTTTCCAGCATGTCCGCCTCCAGCAGCGATATACCCGTCTCCAGCCCCTTGGCCTTGAGGAACGTGAAGGCCATGCCGCCGCCGATGAGAATGGTATCGGCCTTGGCCAGCAAACTCTCGATCACTTTCAGCTTGCTTGACACCTTGGCGCCGCCCAGTACCGCCACGAACGGCCTGCGAGGTTCCGTCAACAGCGTCCCCAGGTGCTCGATCTCCTTCTCCATGAGGAATCCCACGGCGTTTTCCCTGATGATGCCCGGTACGCCTGATACGGATGCGTGTGCGCGATGGCAGGTGCCGAAGGCATCGTTCACGTATACGTCCGCCAGGGCCGCCAGCGCGGCGCTGAACGCCGGCTCGGCGGCTTCCTCCCCCGCATGGAACCGGAGGTTTTCCAGCAGCAGGGCATCGCCGTCCGCCATCTTCCCGACAGCGGCCTCCGCCACCGGTCCGACGCAGTCGCCGGCGAAAGCCACGGGCTGTCCGAGCAGCTCCGCCAGCCGATCCGCCACCGGCCGCAGGCTCATTTCCGGCCTCGGTTTCCCCTTGGGGCGTCCCAGGTGCGACGCCAGGATGACCCGCGCCGACCGGTCCAGGCAATAACGGATGGTAGGCAGCGCCGCCCGTATCCGTGTGTCGTCGTCCACCATGCCGTCCTTCAGTGGCACATTGAAATCAACCCTGATGAATACTCGTTTTCCGTTGACAGCAAGATCCTTGATCGTCCTTTTTCCCATTGGTCGTCTCCTCGTTGCGCATGCCGTCAAGACCGTTTGTCCTTGTTGACAAACCTTTACTTTACAGCAAGTTATGCATATAGTAGTACGTCCCGGGAAACCTGTCAATAGAGGCGTGGCGGGAGATGTCGTTTTTCCGCCGCCGACCCGCCAGAGAAGGGGGGAGCCATGTCTGGAGCGGTCATCGTCGTGCGTGATCTCTGGAAGACTTACGCCGCAGCCGGAGCGGAGGTGACGGCGCTGGGGGGGGTGAGCTTCACCGCGCGGCCGGGTGAGTTTCTGGTGGTGGCGGGTCCCAGCGGTTCAGGCAAGAGCACGCTCCTGCACGTGATCGGGGGCATGGATCGGCCCAGCCGAGGCGAGGTAGAGGTGTCCGGCCGGCGGTTGACTCACCTGTCGGACCGCGAATTGACCCTGTTCCGGCGCCGGCTGGTGGGCATGGTGTTCCAGTTTTTCAACCTGTTTCCCACCTTGAGCGCTCGGGAAAACATCATGGTGCCGCTGCTGCTGGATGGGCTCGCCGCGGGTCGTGCCGGTCGCCGTGCCGATGACTTGCTGGAACTGGTGGGGCTGGGTGCGCGCGCCGGGCATCTGCCCGAGGAGCTTTCCGGGGGCGAGGTGCAGAGAATCGCCGTGGCCCGTGCTCTGGCCCTGGCGCCGCCGGTGCTTCTGGCGGACGAACCCACGGGTAATCTGGACCGGGCGACCGGGGACCGTCTCATGGGCTTGCTGCGCCGGGTGACGATCGAGCAAGGCCGCAGCCTGGTGATGGTCACCCACGATCCCGCCATGGCGGCCGCCGCCGATCGGACGCTGACCCTGGTGGACGGCCGCCTGAGCGATCCGGCGTGATGACCGCCCGGCTGGCCCTGCTGCGGATCTTCAACCTGCGACCGCTGGTCCGGGACCGGGTGCGTGGACCGCTGACCTTCATCGGCATCGCCCTGGGTGTTGCCGCCCTTATCGCCGTCACCATATTGAACCGTGCCACCATCGATTCGTTCACCGCCAGCCTGGACAGCCTGGCGGGCGGCGCCGATCTGGTAATCGCTGGCGATGACTCCGGGGTGCCGGAAGCAGTGCTGGATGCCGTTGCCGAAGCCCCGGAAGTGTCCGCCGTGGTTCCCGTCATAGAGCGGTTCGTGCGCGTGGCCGGCCGGCTGGAGCGGCCTGTCCTGGTGGTGGGCGTGGATACCCTCGCCGATACGGCGGTGAGGCGTTATACCGCCGTTGATCTGGAGCTTACCGATCCTCTCGAATTTCTCGCCGTTCCCGCCTCGGTATTGATCCCGGTGCGCCTGGCGGATGCGCTGGGGGTGGCGCTGGAGGACACCCTTGACATCACCACGCCCGGCGGCATTGTCACCCTGACCGTGCGCGGCCTCCTGACCGACAGGGGCGCCGCCGCCGCGTACGGAGGCGCTGTCATGTTTATGGATGTCTTCTCCTTGCAGAAGGTGTTCCAACTGGGTGACCGGTTCAGCCGCCTGGATGTGGTGCTGGCGCCCGGCGTGACCCCTGAGTCGGCGGCCGTCCGGCTCGGGACGCTGCTGGCGCCGCCGTTCAAGGTTCAGCCGCCGCGGTCCAGGGGCGGCGAGATCATCGCCATGGTGGCGACCTTCCGGATCGGGCTCACGCTGGTGAGCGCCCTGGCATTGTTCGTGGCTGTGTTCCTTATTTATAACACGTTCGCGGTGTCCCTGCTGCGCCGTCGCCGGCAGATCGGCATCCAGCGCTGCCTGGGGGCGGGCCGGATGGAATTGTTCTGCCGGTACCTGGCGGAAGCGCTTCTTATCGGTGTGATCGCATCGGCAGCCGGGATCTTCATGGGGTTGTGGCTGGCGCGCTGGATGGCGCCCATCGCGGGCCGGGCCGTGGCCACCCTGTCGGCGCCGCCGGGAGAACTACAGTTTCACCTGCACCGCGGCGACCTGTTGCGTGGGTTATTGTTCGGTACGTTCGCCGCCGGCGCCGGCGCGTTGCGGCCGGTGTGGCGGGCGGCGACGGTAAAACCCCTGGAGGCGGTCCGGCGGGGTCTGGGCCGGCGTCGGCTGGCGCGGTCGTATGGGTGCCGGGCCCTGGCCGGGGGTGCGCTCCTGTTGCTGGTGGTTCCCCTTGCCTGGTTTGCACCTCGCCTGCCTTCCCTGGCGTCGGGAGCGGCCTTGTGCGCATTGACCATCCTGGGCGCGGTGCTGCTGCTGCCGCGCCTCATCGTCCTGGTGGTGAAGGGCTGGCGCCGTTACCGGCGGAGCGGCGGGGCGGCGGCCTTCCTGGCCACCGATGCGCTGGCGGAGAATCCCGGCCGCGCCGCCGTGGCGGTTTCGTCGCTCATGGTGGGTATCGCGGTGGTGGTGGCCATCGCCTGCGTGCTGGCCAGCTTCCGGTTCTCTATTCTGCACTGGCTGGACAAGGAGATGAAGGCGGATATGCAGGTGAGTGCCGGTTCGGAGTTTGCCGGGGCGCTGAACGTGCCGCTGGACAGCGGACTGGAGCCTGAGCTGGAGTCCGTTCCCGGTATCGAGGCGGTGGACAAGTATCGGAAGTTGAAGATCACCCTGAATGGGTTGACCACGTATGTCGCGTCGCTGGATATGGAGGAATACCTCCATTACAACGAGTTGATCTACCAGGAAGGGGGCGTGGAGAAGGCGCGGCGGGAGTGCATCGGCGGGAACGGCCTGATTGCATCCCAGAGTTTCGCGGCGCGCCACGGGCTGCGCATGGGCGATATGGTGGTTCTGCCGACGCCGAAGGGGCCGCTGGCGATGGCGGTGAGCGCCGTCATCATCGAGTATACATCGGAATTGGGGATCGCGTTCATCGACACGCCGCTGTTCAACCGTTACTGGGACCAGGACGTGGTGGATATTTTTTTACTCCACCTGGCGCCGGGTGCGGATCGGGAGCGGGTGGTCGCGGCTATCATGGAGCGGTTCGCGGGGCGGCATGAGCTGCTGGTGATGAAGCGGGAGGCGTTGATGGAAAGCGCCATGGCGTTTCTGGAGAAGACTTTTTCGCTGACACGGGCGGTGGAGGGCGCGGCGCTGTTGACGGCGCTGCTGGCCATCATGAATACGTTGTATGCATCGGTGGCGGAGCGGGAGCGCGAGCTTGGGGTGTTGCGGGCCCTGGGGGCCAGCCGGAGACAGATTTACGCCATTGTGCTGGCGGAGGCGGTCTGGGTAGCCTGCCTGGGGCTGACGGCGGGAACGGGTTTGGGCCTGGTACTGTCGGGATTACTGGTGAAGGTGGTGATACCGGCGATGCAGGGGTTCACGCTGGTGTATCGGGTGGCGGTACGGGACATGGCTCTGGTTTTATTCATTGCGGCGCTGGCGTCGGTGGCGGCGGGCCTGCCTCCGGCGCGACGAGCGGCGCGGACCAGGATCGGCGCGGCGGTGGCGTACGAGTGAGTATGACGATAAGTAACTTACCGGATTAACAGGCTATTTGCAGAAAGTTTCTATTATTTGTTGTATTTTTCTCTGAGAGGGATGATTTGTCTGTTTCGACAGTTCATGCGCTTCTGAGAGATTCTGGCAGGCACGCTTCGTGTCATCGAGTTCGAAAAGAAGCAATCCGATGTTCAACAGGATGGTAACGGAATTGAACCGATCACCCACTTGGTGGAGTAATTTCAGCGCCCGTTGGTAGTACTCCAGCGCCTGTTGCTTGTCGCCGAGGGCGGAATGGACACTGCCGATATTGTTGAGGGTGGCGGCCTGGCCGCCCACATCCCCCACCCGTTCAAAG
>JAFGDC010000002.1 GCA_016932295.1 candidate division CSSED10-310 bacterium | reverse complement strand
TCTGGAAACGGCCATGCAACGGGCGGCGCGGACAGGTATCACCGCCGCCGATGCCGCGCGCCTGAGCAATCGGGTCCGGCTGTTCACCTCCCAGGCCCGACCGCTTCTCGATTCCACCGCCGACGGATGGAGCGGGAAACGTGGCGACAGAAGCGCCGCCGGTCATGATCCGGCATGGTCCATGGTGGTACCGGCGCCGCCGGGTACCATCCAGGGCATAGTCACCGGCGCGGACGACGGGCTGCCCAAGGCTGATGTAGTGGTCAACCTTTATAATCGGCAGTTCATCGTCATCGATGCGATGGTTACTTCACCCGGTGGTCTGTATCAGTTCCTCGGCCTTTCGGACGGCGCCTATACTCTCGGCGTGAATCCCGGTTCGTCCGGAAACTACCTGGCCACCTTCCTGGGAGGCACCCCGATACTCGCCATGGCGGAGTGGATGCTGGTGGATGCATGTCTCACCTACGATGTGGATTTCAGCCTCGAACCGGGAGGCCGGATAACCGGGTATTATCGAAACGATCTGGGTACTCCCGTGGCAGGTATAGAGATCTCGGCGTACCGCATGGATGGTTATTACCCGACGCGTTTCGATGAGACGGATGCAACCGGTTATTATGAGATCCGCGGCCTCCCCACCGGCGATTTCCAGGTCACTACAGCGGATGCGAATTTTCCGGTACGCTATCCTTTTATCAGCTATCCTGATGGACCGGACTACTTCCAGTTCTCCGAGGTTCATGTGTCGGCTCCCTATACCACCACCCCCATCAATTTCAGTGTCAGACCGGATGTGGTTTTGTTCGGTTACGTGGTGGATGAGGGCACCGGGCTGCCCATCCCCGATGCCGTGGTGATGCTCATCTCCGATCGCGGGTCGACAGTCGATAACGCCCTGACCGCTCCGGACGGCCGCTATGATATCACGCCTGTGGCTCCAGGAACCTATTGGATGGAGGTCTATACCTATGGCGACTATATCCCGGAGATGTATGACGGTCATGTCAGTGAACGGCTGCACGATGTGATAGAAATCACCCCGTCGGATACGCTGGTGGGGCCGTTCAACGTGGAACTCGCCTGCGGCGGCCAGGTCCGGGGCCGGGTCGTGGACGGTGTCAGCGGCATCGGCATGCCGGGTGTCTATATCACAATCTATGACGGCGCACGGGACAGTTACACCGGCAACTACACCGACGGCGACGGTTACTACCTTCTCAAAGGGCTCCCCACCGGCGTCTATGTGCTGCGGGCCCGGTTGGAGTACGGCAAGGGTATCTACTATCAGGATGCCGACAGCTATGAATCGGCTGCCTACGTGAATGTTGAGGCTCCCGAAGTATTGACCGGATTCGATTTCATCTTCAACCACCATTGCGCGGGGCGGCTCACCGGTCGCCTGACGGACGAACTCGGCCTGCCCATCGCGCAAGGGTTTGTGTCGGTGTATGACCAGCACTATGACCAGGTCGGCGGTGCCATGCCAGATGCCGACGGCATGTACGAGGTGGAGGATCTCTGCGCCGGTGAATACTACCTTTATGCGGAAGGGCAGTCATACAACCGCGCCTGCCGATTCTACGGCGGATCACCCGGCATCACGGGAGCAGTCCGGGTGCAGGTGCAGGATCCCGGCACGACCTCCGGCATCGATTTCGTCCTGACACCCGTGGCCCGCGTGCAGGCGAGGAGCCGGGAATTCGGTACGGGCTACCTCACGCCCACCATTTTCATTGTGTATGACGAACTGTGGAACATCCTGCGGATCAACTACCAGGCATCGTTCGGCAGATGCGATTTCCTCGGCATGCCCCCGGGTGACTACTACCTTGAATGCTATGGTATCTTCGCTACCCATGCGCGCCGCTATTACAACAACAAGACCTGTCCCGAAACCGCCGATCTGCTGCATGTTACCAGCGACATCCAGGGGCTGGACGTTTTCTCCAAACTGAGCGGCACCGCAGAATTCAGCGCCATGGACGACGGCACCATGGGTGGTGCCTATCGTGGCGGTGAGATGGTGGTTCTGACAGTGGATGGAGAGGAAGTGGAATCCGCCCTCATGGGAAAGCTCGGCCTGGCCAGGGTGATGATCCCCTTCGAGGAGTCGCACATCATCAAGGTGGAAAGCCCCGCCTACATGGACGAGTACATGGGTGATACCTTCAATCCCGCCTCGGCCGCGCGTTACAATCTGCCCCTCGGCACCTATGTGACGAACGACTATATCTATCTCACCCCGAACCCTGTATGGATGACGTTAAACGATTCCCCGGTGGTCGCCGGCGACGAATTGACTGTAACCGCATGGCTGGCCAATACCGGTGCCGAACGGGCTATCGACCTCTATCTCGCCTTGATGGTGGGATCCGATGTCTTCTTCCTGCTGCCGGATTCGAGCGGTGCCTGGTACACGACGGATATCGGTCAACCTCTGTCCTTCACCATGCCCGCGGACTTCTCTTCCGGTCCCATCCCCATCTTCGACGTGCCCCTGCCCACCGAACCGCCGTTGCCATACATGGCGGTTACCTGGGTGGCTGGCGCGGTGGATTCCGCGACACAGACGATCTGGGGGGATGTCTACCTGGAGGATATGACCCTCTGGCCGTGAGGCGCCGGCCGCGCATGTCTCCCGCCTTACTCCGTCGTTCCTGGTAAGGCGCGGCAGCAGTCGGACAGGAGACACTCGGCACTCGAGTTATGCCGATCATGTCGAGACGATGCTGCGTCACGTGGTACGCACGATCCGGAAGGGCTATCCTGCGGATGTCCCCGATCCTGATTCGGTGGGCTGCCGACTTCTTCCATTGTGGCGCGGCAGCACCGGCGTCGTGATATGAGTGTTTGACACCTTTTCTTTCAGCGGGTTTGAATTGAAAACCGATGGCGCCACCGCCACAAAATTTAGTGTCGTCTATTTTAAGACGACACAAATTGACATGCTGCGGGCGCGACTGTATACTGTCGCCGGAAATGAAAATCGTCGCGTTCGAGTCGCGCGTCTGGAAGAGAGGATGGGAGGAAAAAATGAAGAGTCCTATTTGGTTGTTCGGCGCAACGGTCGCCTTGGTGTTGTTCGCCGCTGCCAGCGCCCAGGCCGCCATGGTCGACGGCAACGTATTCAGGCAGGATGCGGCGGATCACGCCGGGATCACGGTAATCCTGGAAAGCCACCCGGGCGTGCCCGCCATGGGACTGGCGGGTATCGTCGGATTGCTCGTCACGTTGTCGCTGCTTCTGTTCGCGAAGCGTTCGCGATCGGTACTGATCGTCGCGGGCCTGGTCTTCAGCGCGAGTATCGCCTGCGGTGTATACGCTTACGTAGGTTATACGACGCAAACCGAGCAATCGGGTGCGTGGCATCTGGATGACGTGTCGCCGGGATTGTATCGCCTGGAGGCGAGCGCTGAAGGCTATTATCCGGAAGAACTTGAACTCGTGGCTATCGTCGCCGGCGCGAACGTCATAGAGGATATATCTCTACAACCGATCAGCACGCCGGTCCCGCCCACCGATACTCCTGTTCCGCCCACCGATACGCCGCTACCGGCGACCGAGACGCCGGTTCCCCCAACCGCCACGCAGCTTCCGCCGACCAACACTCCCATCCCGCCTACGGCGACGCCGCAACCCTCGCCGACGCCGGCCGCGACCATATTCACGAGCGCGCAAAGCGGTGACTGGGACGAGCCTTCGACGTGGGATTTAGGCAGTGTACCTAGTTCGGCCGACGCCGCGGTCATAGCGGCGACCCACACGGTGAATATTCCCACCGATGTAAATGCAGAGTGCTTGCGACTAACCGTCGACAGCGGCGGCGCGCTCACCCAAGCGAACTACAACGGAACCCTGATGGTTGGCGGCGCTTTCGTAAACAACGGCGAAGTTGATCGCGGTAACGGAAGAGGAGACTTCAACGCGGGTAGCTTCGTCAATAACGGCGTCTTTAGGTCGGCATCGTACGGCGCCTTGCATGTCGCCGGGACGTTCACCTTGAACGCCGATATGACTCACGAGGGCACGATCACCGTCGGATCGGGCAACGTCACCGTTCCCGCCGGCGTCACCCTGGACCGCGGAAATTACACTAATGCGACCTACCTGGACATCCAGAACGGCGATTTTATCGTTCAGAGCGGCGGGACCTACACCTCTAACGGCGGTCGAACGGGCATCAACTGTCGCTATTTCATCCTTGAACCAGGCGCTGTCTTCGGGTCACAAGGGTACGGCGCAATCACTACGACGGCAACGTCAGGAATCGCCCTACAACTCGGCAACAGCATGAGACACGAAGGAGATATTATCGTCAGTTCAGGTGACGTCACCATTGCCAACGGCATCACCTTGGACTGCGGCGACTATACTAACCCCACAACGCTCAACATCCAGAACGGCGGCGGCGATTTCATCGTTGAAGCCGGTGGCGTCTACACCTCCGCCGGCGGCAAATCAGGCATCAACTGCCGCTACTTCATCCTCGAACCCGGCGCCGTCTTCGATTCCGACGCTTACGGAACAATCACGACTACGGCGACATCCGGAACCGCGCTGCAATTGGGCGACAGCATGACTTATGAAGGCGACATCATCGTCAGCTCAGGCGACGTCACCCTCGCCAACGGCATCACCTTGGATCGCGGCAACTATACTAACCCCACAACGCTCAACATCCAGAACGGCGACGGCGATTTCATCGTCGAAGCCGGTGGCGTCTACACCTCTGCCGGCGGTAAATCGGGCATCAAGTGCCGCAACTTCATCCTCGAACCCGGCGCCGTCTTCACATCCAACTCCTCCGGATCGATCCTCACGGAGGCGACGACCGGAACCGCGTTTCAGTTGGGCGCCTCCATGACTCATGAGGGTCCCATCACTGTCAGTTCAGGCGACGTCACCATTGGAAACGGCATCACCCTGGATCGAGGAGACAGCAGTATAAATCCGAATCTGCTCGACATCCGCGGCGGTGACGGCGATTTCACCGTTGCATCAGGCGGCGAGTACGTCATGACAAGTTATTACGCCGCGATACGGTGTCGCAACTTCGTTAACAACGGGACGTTCACCGCGCCCATGAGAGGAACCACGACGGTCACCGGCGACTTCACCAACAACCAAACCGGCGCGATATTCGCCGATTCAAGCAACGGAACAATGTCCTTCGGCGGTCCCGGCGACCATGCGGTCTCGAGCGTGGAACCGTTGGTGTTCTATATGATGGACGTGGATAAATCCGGCGGCAGCCTGACCATGAACTGCGACCTGACCGTTACCTCTTCCACCGGCTTGACCGTTGACGAAGGAACATTCCTTCTCGGCGCACACACGCTGACCCTGGGTAAAACCAACGTCGCGGGCAGAGTAACCGTCAACGACGGTGGTGCCTTCTCAGCAATGGGCTCGGTCGGCACGCCCAGTCAAATCATCACCGCCGGGACAAGCACTGCTGCGTATTACTACTTCACCGTGAACAACGGCGGGTTCATCGCCGCGTATTTCGCTCTGTTCCAAGGCATGAACACCAACGGCGTCACTATTAACGCCGGCGCCCTCGCGGATACGATGTACACTTTCTCCAACTGCACCTTCGATCACCTGGCCAACACCTCGACGACTGCGCCGATGCTGCGTATCGAGAACACCCAGGACCTCCAAATTCTGGATCCCACGTTCACCGCCACGGCGGGATACAATATCAGGAAATCCACCAGCTCCTCGGGAACCATAACCGTCCTTGGCGGAGGTGGAACCTGGTGGGGTGCCGCCTTTGAGAACGATCCTGACGGGTTGATTGACTGGAACCCATGACCTCTTGTTTACGTTTTACGATATGAACCCGTCCGACATCGGACGGGTTCATCATAAGCTTTTTCGGGGATG
Organism: candidate division CSSED10-310 bacterium; assembly: GCA_016932295.1. The sequence continues at coordinate 14,238 of JAFGDC010000002.1, read as the reverse complement.
AAAACGGTGACATCAAGAAGGGAGCGCTCAGGTGGAAGCGGAAACGGAACATGGGGCTGGTCTTCGCTACCCACGACGGGCGCGACTTGGCGACGAACACCGTCTATTCGGAGAAATGCTGATGAAAAGACGATATCTATCCGACGCGTTATCGCGCACAATGCTCACGGTTTATCTGCTTTCAGCGGCCTTATCGCCGATCGCCGGGGCCGGATCGACCGCTGATTACGACTTGGGGGAGACCGACGTCCCGTTATATGAAGCACCAGATTTAACCATCGGAGATCGTTGCGTTATCGATGCCGCCGCGCCCGGAAGCTTCACCCCGTCGGGACCGGAGATCGTTTCGTTGCGGGACCGGTTTACGCGTCATTACGACAATGGAGACGGCTCGTTTACGGCGGTGATCTCGGCGTCGCCCGTGCATCTCCGTTCGGAAAACGGCGAATGGATACCGATCGCGGCCGCACGTGATGTTTCGGAACTCGTTGAGACTTTTGAATTTTCTTACGCAACCGGTCACTGCGCTTATAACGGAACTCAGTACGGTAAGGACGACATGGGCCTGATAAAAGTGGAGAGAGAGGTCATCCTCTACCCGGCTTCGGCTACCGAGCGCGTCGGGTGGATGCGCTTCAACTTGGCATCAATACCTGACGATGCGACAATTACGTGGGCATCATGTCACTTTATCGTCACCTACTTCGAGATGAGTATGGGACTGGCGTATACGTGTTTAGTTGTGGATCCCCTGCCGACCGGCGCGCAGGATTTGTATAACGCGATCTACGCATCCGAGGTCTGCGCCATGGGCGACATGCCGCGAGCCGTATCTCACTGGGACCTGGGAACAATCGCGGCCGCCCACATTCAACAAGCCCTCAACCAGGACTGGGTGGCATTCGGTCTTGTCGGCTACAACTACTCGAGCATCATCTCCAAGCGAGGCTGGATCATCGGTTGGAACGTCAATCCCCGCGAGTATGCGCCGCGTCTCGAGGTCGTTTATCAACCGATCGACCCGACGCCCGCTTCAACTCCAGGAATGTTAACGCCGCCGCCAACGGCGACGATCACCTTGACCCCGACCATCACCCGCACGCCCACCGTTTCTCCGTCACCGACGAAAACGCCGACGCATACTCCCACGAACACACCCGTGAGCCCGCCGCTGACGCCCGTGCAGACGGTAACACCGACGATGACCGCGACGGCGACCGAGATCCCGCCTGTTCCAAGCGTCGGCCCAAGAGGAGTTATTCTGATGCTAATAGGCATGTCGTTGATACTCTGCTCGCGACGTCTGTTCACTTCACCCCGACGAGAGAAGCATGGTCGCTTGGGTAGCAAGTGAACGAAGGAGGAGCCGACGATATGTCGGTGAAGGGAAGAAGCTGTGGTAAGAGTTCAAGGATTCACAAACGTTTCGGTTTTGAGTAATGTAGTCAGGATCGTAGCGCGTTCGATTGCGAAATGATCAAAGGATACCGGAGAAACCATGAACATTCCTGAATTGCATCAAAAACTACAGGCCCTCGGATTGTCCGATCGCGAAGTTCCCGTATACACGGTTCTGTTACAGGTGAAACAAGCGAGGGCTTCGGAGATCGCGGACATCACGGGCATTCATCGACCGACAGTGTATGCGTTGCTTAAGGATCTGATCGAGCGCGGCTTGGTGATCAGCGGCAAGGGAAAAGTTAAGTATTTCAGGGCAGCGCCGCCGGATGCCGGGTTCCGTCCCGATTTTGAAAGGAGAAGGCGGGAATTAACCCGCAACGAAATGATTATCGGAGAATTAGATGAACTGTACCGGTCTCGAGAGGAGCCGCCTTCGGTTTCCGAAGGTATCGAGATATTAACCCTGAGGCAGGCACCCCTCGTGCTCGATTGGATCAAGCAAGCCAAACGACGCGTGCTTTCGATTCACCATTCACCCACGCCGCGGCATAAGACGCTCCAGGAACGCATCGTTATCATAGACGATTACCAGATGGAGCAGATGAAAAAAGGCGTCGAGTTTCGTTGCATCTATTCAAAGCGGGTAATCGACGATCCGAACGAACGCATGCGGATGGATCGTTTGACGGCTTGCGGAGAACGCGCCCGTCGATACGATGATCCGCCCATGATTCTGATGATCATTGATTACGAGAAAGCGGCGTTCACTCTTTACCGCGATGGCGGTCAATATACGACCTATCTCGTCACCGACGCAGCGTTGATCACCATGCTCGAGCACAGCTTCGAACGGCTCTGGGAGCTTTCCGACCCGTTACCGTAAACCGCTCTAGCGCAGCCGCTTCACGTCTCGTTTTGATGTGCGAGCCACCCGTGCAACTCGCCCTGGCGGCTGGCCATGCCAACCATGTCGTACAGTGATATTTTTTTCGCAAATCGGGTTCGTTTCTCTGTTTTGATACTTTTCATGCTGACGCATACTGGCGCCAGGATCTCCTCCACGGTCATCTTTTCAAAGACATCGATTGATCAAATCGTCCATCAGTTGTGTCAATCTGGCTTGACATCCAGGTTGACAACTGCCCAGGTGGGGCGCAGCGAAACGACATATCCACATGTAAAAATTGCATTATCGACAAGGGTAGCTGTTGGTATGAAAGTTGAATTGACTGAGTCACGGCGAATGGGAGGCTGAAATGATGCAAATCGAACCGGCTTATGACACCCAGACATTTAGTGATCCCAACTTCCTGAATTTCGACCAAAGAAATGATGCATGGTGCCGCCAGCCGTTTGAAACGTCCGATCGTGTGCGGAGGGAAGTCCATCGAACATTGAATCAAATTCCAGGGAGTAAATCATGGCAAGACAATTGAGAATCGAGTATCCAGACGCGGTTTATCACAGTATCGGGAGGGAGGGCGCGCGGTCTGATATCTATATCTTGGAGGATCAGGCTGTTTTCCTCGAGTTTCTTTCTGAAGATCATGAGATCATGCATGTCACTGTTTATTGTTATCGCCTGATGGACAACCATTATCATTGTAAAGATGGAGACTCCCGAGGCCACTATCACGGTTCGCAGGCCGGTCGACATCACCAACGACAAGTTTGTTGTTCGCTTTCCGCCCAGGATGAGCCAGGCGGCCGCCAAAAAAATGGACGAAGACTCAGTTCACAACCGCGTTCGGGATTTACATTCGTTCCTGATCAATCAAGTCCTGAACAGTGGGTTGGTACTGGATGAAAGCCACATCTTTCGACAACGTTAAAACCGAGGGATTGAGAGGCTGTGGAGAAAAGATGAGATTGGAGGGAACAACATGAAGATTGAGAGATCCTTCAAGAGCATTGATCGTTACTACTTCGACGTTGGACATTGCAGCTATTCCAGGGGCTGGGCCCAGGTGGACACCGGCCAGGATGCCTGGTACTTCGGCACGTGGGCGAATCCGGCCCGCAGAATGATCGTGAATTACTGCGAAGGTGACATCACAATCAAGACCGCTGAGACTGACGACGAGTTCTGCGCGGCTCTCCGGGAAATCAAGGAATGGAACGACGAGCAGGGACACGGCTTCAAGGGTATCGACCCCGGCTTCAATGTCTTGTTGCGCGAGCTGTTCGTTAATCTTGGGTTGGAAGATCTGCTTCATCGAGGGGGTGCGTGATGGCAACGAGTATCCATGGAACGGAGGGGAACACATCGGTCACAGTTCGGCACCCACGGCACCAGTGCTTGTAACGGGGGCCAATAGCGAGGTGTACCGATAAGAGAATGACTGCGGCGGTCGTAAGCACGTGGGCCACACGTCGATTAACCAACACAATGAAAAGATTTTTATCGATCTAGGGATGGGAACTTCAGCGTGGTCGTTCGGGATATGACATGGTCGCTACGGAGTTCACCGGACACCCTGGTGATAAAGCGGAAGCCCCAGCGTTCCCTGTCAAAGGATTTCACGGTTATACAGGGCAAAGATATCTCAATGGGAGGGTCATGCCGACCATCTTGCCATTCTGGCGGCGATTACGGGAGTTTCCTTGATGGCATACTTGTTGAATTGGTTCAAGGCGTCCGTGAGGGTGGCGTTGCGACTCGCCCGTGTATGTTTCCACTGCATGATATCGTTGGCCGTGCAACATGCTTTGAATTCTCGAACAAGAGAGGTGCCAGCGCTTTTCGCATGTGCCATTCAACGTAATACGCCGACACACATTGGAAAAAGTATGCTTTCACCCGCATCGACATCTCGCCGGAATGGCGTGTAACACCACGATCCTTCTGCCCGATTCCCGGATCATGGGCTCCTGCCCCACGTCATCCGCGGCGGTCCGTGCGCAATCGAAGCAGAGAAGACCCACGCAGGTTCAATTCCCCCCGCCGAAAGGCGATTCATAAAACAAAGGCGGCGCCGGCTTCCCGGCACCGCCTGGTATGTTTTGATCGCTTCTTTTGTTACCCGATCCGCCGCCGCAACCGGTTCGTCAGAAGTGCGCCCAGGGCGGCCAGCAGGACGACCGCTCCCGCCGGCGAGGTGGCCGGCAACGGCCGCGGGGTTGGGGTGATGGTGACGGTTGGGGTGATGGTGACGGTTGGGGTGATGGTCACCGTCGGTGTGACAGTACAGGTGGGCGTCAGCGTTGGCGATGGGGACGCCGTTGCGGTGGGGGTATTGGTGGGGGTGAGGGTCGGAGTGCATGTCGGCGTGGGGGTGGGGGTGCAGGTGGGGGTGAGGGTGGGGGTGAGGGTCGGGCTGAGGGTTGCCGTGGGGGTGGGTGTGAACGCCTCCACTTCGGGCTCGTTCACCTCTTCGGTCTGAGCGGAACCGCCCTGGCCGTCGGTGAACAGGCAATGGAAGGAATGCTGACCGATCCCAAGTGTTGCGCCGGTCGTCTGGAACGTGTAAGTCGCCCCGGTCTCCGGCGTGCCGTCGGCCAGTGTCATGGTGCAGGTATCGCGGATGCCGGCGCCGTCGATTTGGAGGGTGGTCGTTTCCGGCCAGTCACCGTCGTTGTCCGTGTAGAGGACGCTGTAGGTGAAGGTGGTGTCTTCGGTGCCGGAGGAAGGTGAAACCTGTGCGCCGGACAGGATCGGATCCTCGTTCGGCTCTTCCACCAGGGGACTGAAGAAGCTCTCGGTCTGTGCGGACCCGGTTCCCCCGTCGCTGAAATAATAATAATGGGAATGCAATCCCAGTCCCAGTGCGCTGCCGGTGGTTTCATACTTGTACACGGCCCCGCTGACGGGATCGCCGCTTTCATACCCCATGTAATGTTCGTACTGACCGCCGGTACCGTCGATCTGGACCGTGGGAGGACTGGGCCACTGTCCGTCGATGTCGGTATAGGTCACCCTGAAGGTGAACAGCGTCGTCGGTATGCCTGTTTCCGGCTGTACATTGGGATTGGTGAGTATCGGCGCGTGGTTGGCATCCTCCACCAGCGGTTCGTTGATGACGTCGCTTTGGGCGGTGCCGCCATGTCCATCGGTGAACAGGCAGTAAAACGAATGCGGGCCGAAACCGAGATCGCCGCCTGGAATTTCGTACGCATAATAGGCGGCCGTCAGCGGATTGCCGCCCTCGCAGTACATGTTGTGCTCACTCCGGCTTCCGGAACCGTCGACCACCAGGATGGACGTGGCCGGCCAGTCGCCGTCTTCATCGGTGTAAGTGACCCGGTAGGCGTAGATATCGTTCTGAGTGCCCTGCTCGGGATCGACGTACGCGCCGCTCAATTCCGGATCGCGGTTATCCTGGCTCACCTCCGGTTCGGCCACCACACCGGTTTGCGCCTGTCCGCCGAGTCCGTCGGTGAACAAGAAGTAATGGGAGTGGCCGCCCGTGCCCAGTTCGGCGCCCGTGGCGACATGACTGTACACGGCGCCGGTCAATGGGTCTCCACTCACGTACCCCATGATATGTTCGAATTCGCCGCCGGTGCCGTCGATCTGCACGGTCGGGTTGCCGGGCCAGTCCCCATCCACGTCATGATAGGTGACCAGAAACTCGAACGAGGTGCTGGTCGTGCCGGAGGACGGTTGCACAGAGTTGTTGTCGAGGGTCGGTGGGGTGTTGCCCGGGGTTACGGTGGGACCGTTGATGACGGCTGTCTCGACTGCGCCGCGCTGTCCGTCGCTGAACAGGAAATAGAAGGAATGATCGCCGATTCCAAGAGTGGCGCCCAGGCTGTCATACTTGTACACCGCTCCGTTCACCGGCTCGCCGCTCTCCACTCCCATGACATGCTCATACTGGCCGCCGGAGCCGTCGATCTGCACGGTGGCGACGGCTGGCCAGTCGCCGTTGGCATCCTGATAGGTCACTCGGAACGAGAACACTGTCTCCGGCGATCCGGAGCCGGGTGAAACGTTGGGGGAACTGAGCACCGGATCCACGTTTTCTTGCGTTACCGTTGGTTGGGCGATGACATCGGTCTGGGCGCTGCTGCCCTGGCCGTCCTGGAAGTAGAAGTAGAACTGGTGGGTGCCCAGTCCCAGTCCGGCACCGTCCGTCTGGTACTGATACACCGCGCCGCTCTGAGGATCGCCGCTTTCATAGCCCATGATATGTTCATATTGTCCGCCTGTGCCATCGATCTGCACGGTAGGCGGTGATGGCCAGTCACCGTCCACGTCAAGATAGGTGACCCGGTAGACGAAAATCGTCGTCGGTATGCCGATGGAAGGCTGCACATTGGGATTACTGAGCACGGGCTCGTGATTCGAGGAATTCACCGTGGGTTCGTTGATGATATCGGTGTTGTCCGCGCCGCCGAATCCATCGGTAAAGTAGCAGTAAAATTCGTGTGTCCCGATGCCGAGAGCGGCGCCGGTGGTGATGTACCTGTACAGGGCGCCGGTCATGGGACTGCCGGAGATGTAGTCCATGTAGTGTTCATAGGCGCTGCCCGAACCATCGATCTGCACGGTCGCCACCCCCGGCCAGTCACCGTTGGGATCCTGGTACGTGACGAAGTACGAGAATGTCGTCGATGTGTCTCCGGTGCCGGGGCTTACATAGGCATCGCTCAGGACCGGTGGCTGATTGGGGCTCCCATCGGAAACATAGGGATCGTACACCACCCCGGTCTGTGCGCTGCCGCCCTGTCCGTCGGTGAAGAAGCAATAGAAAAAGTGAGAACCGGTACCGAGGGATGAACCGGTGGTCTGGTAGGTGTACACCGCACCGCCGGCCGGATCGCCGCTCTGGTAATTCATGTCGTGCTGGTATCCACCGCCGTACCCGTCGATGTCGATGGTGGCCATGCCAGGCCAGTCGCCGTCCTGGTCCTGGTACGTCACGTAATAGGTGAAGGTCGTGCCCACAACTCCCGATGTGGGATTCACGTAGGCGCTGCTCAGGACGGGATCGTTGTTGGTCCCGCTCCCTTCAACATAGGGTGCGGAGATGACCGAGGTCTGAGCGGAGCCGCCGTGGCCATCGGTGAAGTAGCAGTAGAAGATATGCTGACCGGGTCCCAGTAGATCGCCGGTGGTCTGGTAACTATAGGTCACGCCGCTGGTGGGAGTGCCGCCGATATTGGCCATCACGTGTTCATACTGGCCGCCGGTGCCGTCGATCTGCACGGTGGCGATGGCCGGCCAGTCGCCGTCGGCATCCTGATAAACCACGGTGTACACAAACGATGTGCCGGTATCGCCGCTCGGCGGGGAAACCTGGGGGCTGTATAATTGTGGGTTTTGGTTGCCCGAGGTGGTCACGGTGGGTTCATCGATGACGGAAGTCTGGCTGGAGCCGCCGTTGCCGTCGGTGAAATAACAATAAAAAGAATGCCCACCTTCTCCCAGCGCGGCGCCCGTGGTGTCATAGCGATAGGTCGCACCGCCGATGGGGCTGCCGCTCTCCAGGGACATGCTGTGCTGGGAACCGTCGATGTACACGGCGGCGAGTTCAGGCCAGTCGCCGTCCTGGTCGGTGTAGGTGACCCGGTAGGTGAAGCTGGTCGAGGAGTTGCCGCTGTCAGGGGTCACGTACGCGCCGTTCAATGTTGGATTATGATTGTTGGCTTCCCAGTAGAACGATCGGGAGTACTCGTTGTCGCTTTCGTTCTCCTCGTCGATAGTGTTGTCGGCATCCGTCACAATCCGCAGGGTATGGCTTCCCGAACTGATGGTCCTGGCGTAATCCTCGATATAGGCGTAGTAGCCGCTTTGCAGTCCGCCCGTTGACTGCCACCTGGTGATGTAGCTTCCATCGATGTACAGTTCCGTATAAAAAGTCGAGGTGGCGTCCGCGTCGCCGTTGTTTTCGATGGCCCAATCGATGTAGGTGGTTTGTCCCCCGTAAAGGGTGCTGACCGTGTGGGTGCCTTCTTCGGAACTCGGCACGATCGGATAGGACCAGCCACTGGGCTGATACGGCGCCAGATTGGGCTTGGAGCCGTAAGGCACCCAGTCCGCGCGCATCAGATACGGTTCGGAAGCGCTCCAGCAACCAAGATACGGATAGACCTTGATGTACACGTTCGTGATACTCATGCTGATCTCGCACAATTCGTCCACCCCGGTACCGTTGTAGCTGCCGGCCATGGCACTGCTGCCACAGGAACCATACAGCTCCAGGTCGTAATCCTGACCGCCGGGGACATCCAGGGACACCGAGAGCGTGCCGCTGCCCATCGGGGAGACCAGGTACCAGTCCTGGTCATATTGTGGATCGATGTATCCCTGGTAGGTCTGATTCAATAACGCGCTTTGCGCGGCCTCGCAGGTGTCGTTCCGGTTCGCCCTGCCCGCATCGTCGATGTTCAGTGGTTCGATCCGCAATACTGTCGGGGCGGATTCAGCCAGTGTACCCGCCCCCATCGCACAGAACATCGCTCCGATCATCACGATTGTCAAAATGTCTTGAACCCGCTTCATTTGTGTATATCCTCCTCGACGATCATCACGACCACCAAACTGATCACGGCCAGTTTTCGAAAAAATTGCCGGTTTCATATCACTATAAAACTATGCGATCCTAATTACCAACAAGATGAGGATTTTTTTTCACGCTCCCGGAACGGACATCGCCCCCCTCCGCAACTGTATGCTCAAATCAGGTGCGCGGTGTCCCTCTTCAGTCGACGCCGGCTTTCGGTCCTGGTAACCTGTGAACGCAATGGGAAACAAACGAGCCACGGCTGTGAATACCCGCCGAATCGGTCCAACCGGGCACGCCCCGGCATCATCGAACGCCTGTGCACCGCCGGTAGTATGGGGCGGGTGTGCCTGGGCCAGGCTCCTGCGCCGGAGCAGCCTCGCCCTGGCGGTCTATGCAGTGGTTGGATTGTGGACAGGGTTTTTCACGACCTCCTTATCACTCGTATACAGTACACCGGATTCCAGTGGTTACAGGGAGTGTGCTGACTGGCTGCGGGATGTGCGGACTGCACCGCCCGGTGCCACCTCGGTCCGCCCGCTGGTGTATCCGCTCCTCCTTGCCGTCATCCGGTCCCTTTCCAGCGACCCGCGCGCCGTCTGGCTTCTGCAGGTGATGATGTGGCTGGCCACGGCTCACCTGGTGAGTGCAACCACGGTTCGCCTTTCGGGTTCTGAGCGGATCGGCGCCGCTGCTTTCCTGGTTTTTATCTGTAATGTCTCCGCCATTGTCCAGACATACCATGCCCTGGCTGAAACCACCGCCATGCTGCTGCTGGCCGCCTGGACCACCATCCTGGCGCCGGTCAGGATGACCCGGCTCTCCACTCGCCGGGCGGTGCTGCTGGTGGTGCTGCTGAGCCTGCTCACCCTCACCAGGCCCGGGTACTTCACGCACTGGCTGCTGTTCATGTCAATCTGTCTGGTGATCTTCAGAAAGGCGCCGCAACGGCTCCCCGCCATTCTCTCCGCCGGCCTTCCGGTCCTCCTGCAGATGTTCCTGATGTATCACCTGCACGGCCGGTTCACGGTCTCCATGACCGGGCGCAACACCATGCGGGAATACTACCTCAGCAAGCTGTTCGATATCTCGCACAAGGGTGAGATCATGACCAGAGAGGATTACTACGACGGCCTGCGAACGGTGCGCGGCTACTCGACCACCGAGACCGCCGGCTACCTCCTGGAAACATTCCCCGTCTCCATGTGGGTGTTCATCGAAAACGTCCTGCGTCAGAATCTCCTCAATACGCCGACATTTCTCGCTCGACAGCCGGCGCTCACCACCTATGCCAAGACCACGAACGCCGCCTACTGCTGCCTCCATGGCATGATACCGCTGCTCTTCCTGATCACCCGCCGCCGGCGCCCCGGACTACGATTCCCGCATTTCAGCCTGCTGTTGGTGATGTCATGGATCATCTTCCTGTCTGCGGGCATCTCGTTCTGGCAAGGTGACCGGCTGATCATGCCGGCCATGGTGCTCTGGCTTCCCGCCTATGGCTCATTCCTGCATCGATTACTGGGTCGGGTCCGGCCGACGGGTGCCCCAGACCCCGACTTCGTTCGGTGATTTCCGGTAGTTTCTTTACCATCCGGCTCGAGGTCAGTACACTCAGTGATGTAACCTGTTGTATCCGGCTTGTGGGTATTCGATTGGCATCTTTCCTGGTTTCGATCGTCAACGCCGGTTCCGTTTGTTTGTTCACGGGAGGAACGTCATGATTTTTCGTAATTCCGTCCAGTTTCCTGCGGTGATCACCTGCGTGGCGATTACCGCCCTGTATGGTTTCACCGGCACCCCGGCGGCGCCCACGGATCATGCGCGTCACGGGTCCGGTCTTGGCGCCGGATGGATCGGGGAAGCCGCCGGTTTTTTCCTGGATGACTGCGCCATCATCCGGGGTGACTGGGAAATTCACCAGGTGGATTATCGTCCCAACGACAACGGCGCCCTGGACATCGCCGTGGATTCCCTGGACGGCACGCATCTGGCCTATCGAGACGCCACCAATGGCACGCTGCGTTACGCCTTCCTGGATGAAAGCGGGATTGAACGGGCGCTGGCGGATGGTCAATCCAGCGCCGGATGGAACGTGGCCTTGTCGCTTGATGGCGATGGCCGGCCCCATATCGCGCATCATTACCCACCGTTGAACCGGGTACGGTACGCCGTCAATCGGAATGACACATGGGAACGCGAGGAGACGGCTTTCGGCGTCGCGACGGCCGCGGTGGACAAGCGCTGCCTTGATATACAGGTGGCGGCGGACGGTTATCCGCGTTTGGTCAGGACCGGCATGGGATCGCTTGCCTACGACACGCGCAACGGCGCCGGCTGGTCAACCATGGAGGTTGACACGACCGGTGATCCCGGTTGGTTCCCCTGTCTGATGCTGGACTTCGACGGCACGCCAAACATCGCCAGTCAGCGGCGTGGTTCGAACGAGGTGATTTGGTCACGGTTGACCGGTTCGACCTGGAGCAACGAGGTCGTCGCCGCCGGTGCGATCGGCGGTTGGGTTTCGGCGGCCATGACCCCGAACGGTGACAGGTTTCTGTGCTATCAGGTCGATAATCACCTGGCCTGCGCGGTCCATGACGGAGCAGCCTGGTCGATGACGACGGTGGACTCCACCAGCGGCGCCGCCTGGAGCGCTTCCCTGAGCCTCCGGCCGGATCTGAGGCCCGCGATCGCGTATATCATCGATGGCGCCGGCATGCTGCGTTACGCGGTCAGGCAAGGAGTCCAGTGGCAGTACGAGGACGTCTGGGGACCCTCTGTGCCACTGACCTGTGCCCTCGCCCATGACAAGCTGGGCCGTCCCCGGATCGCCTTTGTCGATCACGGGCTGGTATGGCTCGCGAAAAAGGTCGTCGAAACCACCACTGTCATGGTGTTGCTGAATGATACGGTCTTCAGCGCCGGCGATCGTTTCGTCCTCCGGCTCAAGATCGAGACTCCCGACACACCGGTCGTGAACGGTGATCTGTACCTGGTGTTGGAGGTATTTGGCGAGTACTTTTTTTTCCCGACCTGGAGTACCGTTGTGGAGGCAGTGCCGCTCAGCCTGCCTGGTTCCCAGGCCTTGGCCGTGAACCTGCTGGATTTTACCTGGCCGGGGGGCGTCGCTCCCATCCCCTCCGCCGCCTTCTGGATGGTCATCACCGCCCCTGGTGACGTGGGAACCATGGTCAGCAACGTGGACATGGCTGGCTTCTCCACGCTGTAACCTGCCGGCGCCGGGTACTGCGAACAGGTACAGACAGGTAAAACGACAGGGAGGAGGCGAACCAGGCTCCGAGCAGACGCGAAGGCTCCAGCCGGGTCAAAGGCCGCCCGGACTGGCGTGGACGAGCGGCCGTCGAGTCACTATACTGGGTCTTCACCCCAGCAAGCGAGGGCGGCATGCGCAAGAAAATATTCATCATCCACGGCAAGGGTTGTGTCGACGGCATCGGCAAGGAAGGCGGCGGCGATCTGGATACCATCGCGTCCAATGCCTTCTATGCCGCCTGGATTCAGTCACTGTCCCCCGGCCGCGAGGCGGTCTATGGCCGTGAGTACCAGTTCGATTTCGTCAATTATCAACAAGGATTGCGCCACCTCGTGGTCCACCGGGGCGCGGATGTCTACCTGCCGGATTTCCCTATCGATGCCCTGACTGCCCGGCTGCGGATGACCAGAATTTCACACGACTGGGAGATCGCGGCGCGCAACGGCTTGGCGGCGGAAACCGACCGTATGCTGCAGCTGGTGCGCGGCACCATGGATTCCTTCGATGATGCCTGGCGACTGTTGGTCACCAGGCTGATTGCCTTCGGCAAGTCGGTGGTGGACCGCCGCGGACCGTACGAGATCGAGGCGGCCCGCCGCGTCATGTACCTGGTGAACGGGTGGCTCCAGATGGTGGCTGATGGATTAGAGCCGGCCATCCAAAAAGAATTCCAGGATTTTCTTCAGGGTAGCGCCACGGTCCGGCTCCGGGAGCGCCTGTTCGAGGTGCTCGGCCGGCAGGTCAAGTGGCGCATTCTCGACGAGATTCCGCAGAATGACGTGGAGGCCAGGTTGGCGGTGGATGAGGCCAACCGCATGGACTTCGGCGGCAAGGGACGTCTCGCCTATCATTTCGACTTCATGCCGGTGGCGCTTGTGGAAGTGGTCACCATTGTCGCCCGTAACCTGAAACTCCTGTTTGAGTGGCGCGATTCTCTGTCTTCCCGGGCAGATACGGATCTGCGTACACTGTCTGCGGATGCGATGCGACCGGCAGTCGAGGAGATGCATGCCTTCCGCGCCAGCCTGGGGAATCGCCTGTCCAGTCAGGCGTGCGGCACGCTGGAAGAAGGATTTCAGTCACTCATCGCCCTTTATGGTGAGATCGAGGCACGTGTGGTCACCGAACTCGGGGGGGATACCGACGGGATGTTGACCGTGCATGTGGCGCGCGACGAGCATGGCAGCCCCGTACGCGATCTGGCGGTCGTGTTTAGCCTGGAAAAGGGTGATGGCATATTGGAGAACGCTGCCGGCGCCGCTGCGAGGGTGGTTGAAGCCCGTACCGATGATGCCGGTGTCGCCTCGGTCCGGCTGCGCCTGGCGGATCCAGAGACCGCCTTTCTGGTAACCGCCACGTATGACGATCTCAACATCACTTCCTTCAGGCGCGCCGCCATCGGGGAGGTCGCTGGCGATGAAGAATCGGAAGTGGACGAGGACCTGGTGAACGACGATGGCGGCCTGGAGGCACGGGTCGATCTGGTGGAGTCCGGCAAGTCGGTACCCACCGATCGCGCACTGGCGGTGGCCAGAGCGCTCATCGAGGATGATTTCCTGTATCTCGCCGACAATGACGTTCGGATCGTCCGCATTGACGATCACCATCCATACACCCCCGGCATCCTCGAGTTGCTGCGGGATCTCAAGCGCCGCGGTTACCTCGAGGAAATCCAGTTGTCCAGCCTCGAAAAGGGTCAGGAGCAGCCGAAAGAGGAGCAGAAATGTGGTGCCGATCTGATCTATGAGACGTTCATTCAGGGCACCGCCGCGGACAACCATGGCTTGGCGTATCTGCGCGATCTGGCTCATGTGCAGGACCTGCATATCGAATTTTCACCCCTGGCCATCGAATTGAGCAAGCTGATCGGATCTAAATTCAGCAAGGTGGAGATGGCGGCGGGATTGAGCCGGGTGCGGGACGGTGACGAGATGCATCGGATCATGCAAAGCACTGGTTGGGGTGAGAACGTGCGAAAATATGATGCGGGATTGGTAAAAGTCCTGCCTCGTTTGCTGGAGACCTTGTCCTGCATAGAGTTGAGCGAGACCCCGCCGGAACGCAGGATGATGGCCATGCAGGAGCCGATCCGCGAAGAGCCTCCGGAAGCCC
>JAFGDC010000596.1 GCA_016932295.1 candidate division CSSED10-310 bacterium | reverse complement strand
GTCCAGCGCAGATAGACGGTGGACTGGCCATCTGCGTAGGCGGAAAGGTCATACTCCATTGCCGTCCAGGCACCGTCGCTCATGGAAGCGCCGTTATGGAACAGTTCCGTCCACGTGCTGCCGTTGGTTGAAATGGAGAGCACCGCATGATCGTAACTGGAGGATTCGACACCCAGCCAACGCTGGAAGCTGAGCGTGGTGCCGATCGCGCTGGAGCAATCGAAGGCGGGTGTGGTCAGAGTGTACACAGGCATGCCGTCAGCGTAGTCACCGTTGAGGTTGTAACCGTAAACGTTGTTGCCCGTTGCGCCGGTGGTGGGATCGGGATCACCGTAGGCACCACCCTGGCCGGTCGGCGTACCCCAGGCCCACTGACCACCGCTGATGGTCCATAGCGGATTTTCGTCCATGTTGGCTTCCAGCAGCGTGAACAGTCCGAGGGTGTTGAAGAAATAGTATGCACCGCCATTGTCATCGATCACTTCATTGCCGGAGGCATCCATGGAGGAGACCGCGAAATAGTACTTGGCACAGGAATCCAGACCAGTCAACTCCACGCTGTGGTTCGTGACCCATCCCGCAACGCTGGCGGTCATGGCGGGCGGAGTGGTCAAGCCATAATACACCACGCTGTCGGACAGTTCGTTCGTGGTCCAGTTGATGGTGGCGGTTGAGTCGAGCACATTGGTGAAACTCACGCCGCTGATAAGGGGAGCCTCGCAATCGCCGGTCGCTTCGTCCTGAACATCCTGCGGTGAGCCTTCACAATCGGCGTCATGATAGACCGCCGTGATCGTATCGCCGTGACTGACCAGCAGGAAACCGGGACCACCGTTACCCTCAGACAGCGTGATGGTGCCGACGAATTCCGCCGTGTCATCGCCGGTTTCCACCAGTGTTACCACTTCGGGCGTGGGCTCGGAATCACTGGACATGTCCGCGGTGGCCAGGTCCGGCGCTCCGGGATTGAGATTCAGATCGGCGTCCCACACGTGGATCGTTACCACTGAGTCGCACGCATAGAGTTCCCGGTCCAGCATGATAATGCCGCAGCCGGTGGTCATGACCTGGATCTGATCGGTATAGGGGATGTGGTTGTGGGCGGTCACCGTGATATCCATGAAACCGGGTTCGATCGGATTGATGGAGAGGACTGCCTGCCCCATGGCATCCGTATATGCGACCGCGAATACGTTCGTCCCCATTTTCAGGCAGACCATGGCGTTTTCCATGGGCGCGCCGGCGGAATTGACCTCAACGACAAAATCAGACAATCCGACGGGGGCGTTGGGCAGATGGGTGGCAGTCAGCGATGTGGGCACCCTGGTAAAAGGATCGATGGAAGGATCGCCATGGATGACATACGCGTCGTAGTAATACTGAACCCTGCTCACCCAGCCGTAAATCTCCACCAAGTCATACTTCCCGTAGTTGGTGGCGGCTGCTTCCGAGTACAGTTGCTCTTCCACCAGGCCGCGGAAATGCGCCTTTTCCAGGTAATCGTCCTCGTCCCAGTAGGTGGAGTTGGATGCACCCCAGAAACAGACACCGCCCTTGTTGGCAACGCGCAGCCACGATTCTCCGAAGCAGTTTTCGTCCTCGTACGTGTTGGTCGAGCAGGCGTGGGAATTGACTATGGGATACTCGCCGGGATTGCTCAGCGCCTCTACATCGGAAATATCATACGGCACGCAGGCCCATCCCGAAGGGGAACCATGGCCGGAGTAGACGCACCAGCTCCGTCCCGCGTTAAGGTTATTGGCGATATCGGCCGTGCTGCCGCCCTGGGACGCCCACACGCGATGAGGGTTGAGACCATCAGGCTCGAGGTAATTAGCGATCACGAAATTGTGGGTGTCTTCCGCCATGCCGCCCTGGTCATCGGAGGCGATGAAGACGCCTTCGCCGTAGAAGGTCAGATCACCCACATCCGTGCTCTGGAACGTCATGGTCTTGGCCACCATGGCATCGATGTGCGCGGTGGTTCTGCCGGGCCAGCGTCCGATCATCAGTTCGGGCACCAGATCCCCACCTTCTGTCGTTGAATAGTACAGGTCCGTCTCAGTGTAACTGTGCGGTCCATTGAAGGCGGGAATGCTGTTGGTGTCGCCCACCAGGAGTACATAGACCGGAGGATTCGGCCAGGTGTCGTACGCCGTCTGGATGTAAGTCTGAATTTCGCCGGTGGTGGAGCCGATCTCCGACGTCTTCGCCACGGCCACTTCGTAGCCGCAGCTCTCCTTCCATGCAATGAACGGAGTCAACGAGTCCATGAACATGTCCGCGGTGATGATGAGGTAGCTCACCGGCGCGGGCGGCGGGAAATCGCGGGAATCTGCCAGCCGTCCGGAATTGACCGTCACGTGGTTGATCATTTGCTCGTACACGGGGCTCCTGGTGCGAGCCAGTGCCGTTACCGTGGTGTTGAAATCGGCATTACGGAAGGTGATGTCGATATCGATGCCGGTTACTACTTCGAGTTCTCCGGATACGGCGTTGTAGGCCACCGGAAACACCTCGAGCAGCCTGAGCTGATGTCCCCGGGCGATGGTGGTGTCACCCAACGTGATGAGCCGATCGGGAAGAAACCGGTCGATCTCGTAATACTTTTCCTCGATCACCAACTTCACATTGTCACGGGCGGTGGTCTTGGGGACGGGCGGCACCACCGGGGCGATTCGAAGTCCATCGAATCCCAGTTCCGTCAGGGAGAACCGTTCCGAATTCACGACACGGAATTCGAGCCGCACATCCTCGCAGCGTGGAACTTCGATGAATCGCCGATAGACAGGCAAGCGGGGCTTGCCCAGCTCGCTGGTCTGACCGGCATCCGGCAAGGACATTTGGACAAAGCCCTGGCCTTCAATCGACGTCTCGATGAACTCGAGTCCACTCAGCTCGAGATCCATATGGAGTCTTTGCAACGAGGCCTCGAGAATGGTCAGATCCGCCGCGGCCGGCTCGCTCGTGTTGATCGGATGCCAGACCGGAGAGGCGGTCGCTCCGACGGTGACGGCCATGGTCAGAATCATGAACACCGTCATGAACCAGGTTGTTGAACGCATGCCTTCTTCCTCCTTTGATTGATAACCGAAAACCACTTGTTTCGTCATGGTTTATTCGTAACCGAACTCGGTAAACGCGACATTCGACAGGAGATTCCAGTTCTCATCCAGCACCGCGCTCCAGAACATGATGCCGGAAGCGGCTCCGGTACCTG
This sequence comes from candidate division CSSED10-310 bacterium, assembly GCA_016932295.1. The sequence continues at coordinate 758 of JAFGDC010000596.1, read as the reverse complement.
CCGGCCACCAGAAATCCAGGATAATGTCGTGATTGTTTTCATTCCTGATATAGCTTTTTTGGGTAAAATCGAGATTCTGAGTCCAATCCGGAGCATACCAGTAGCTGCCGTACACATCCAGAATGATGAATTCCCGCCCTGTCAGAGTCGGACCCCCGTTCAAGGAGTCGAGGATGAGTATGAAGTGATCCCAGGCATGGAACAATTCCTGATTGGTGTGGATGTCCACCGAAATGGGAATGGCGGGAGGTGTTCCGGTTGGTTCCGGTGTGACCGATCGAATCGGGGTAACGGTGGCGGGTGCTTCGGTCGGAATCAGTGTGGGTACCGCAGATGGCGTCAGAGTAGGCGCTTCAGTAGCTGTCGGCGGCGGTGTGTCAGTTGGCGTCGGAGTGGCGGTACGGGTGGGGGTCACGGTCGGAGTGGGCGAAATGGTCGGGGTGCGGGTGGAAGTGGGAGTGAGGGCCGGGGTCGGCGTGTAGCTTCCGCCGCCTCCCATGAGCCACTGGGCGCAATTCACCACGAGGTGGTCACGATCGTTCTGGCTGTTGCTGACACAGTCCAGGTCGAACGACAGAAATACTATCTGCCCGCCGTTGTTGACGTCGCCGTCATTATCATGCGCGATCACGCCGGCTCCCGTGGCGCTGGACCAGGTGAATACCTGGTCGGCAGTCGCCAGAACCTGGCACGCATCCTGATCATAGTAGGAGCCATATGCACAACTGATGGATGCAGGCAGAGTATAAGGCAGACTC
>JAFGDC010000595.1 GCA_016932295.1 candidate division CSSED10-310 bacterium | reverse complement strand
GTTCTGCGCCAATTCAGTATGGAAGGGATATTACGGTAGCGGGTATTTCCGCTTCCGCCCGCTCCACCAGGTGCACGCGGAGTTGCTGACGGCCCGGAGGCGCTACCGGGTCCGCCGCATCCTGTTTATGGACGATGTTTTCACCATTAACCGTTCCTATCTGGAGGGGTTGCTGCCCTGGCTGCGGCGGCAGGTGGGCGCCGCGTACGAAATCGGCACACATCCCGCCGCCTTCGATGCGCGCACGGCGCGGCTGTTGAAAAACACGGGGTGCGATCTGGTCTCGTTCGGTGTGCAGACCTATGACGAAACCTTGCGCAGAGACCGGCTGCATCGTCCCGAATCCAACCGGATCATCGACCACGCCCTGCGCTGCTGTGAACAGGCAGGTCTTCCCTACAAAGTGGATATACTGTTCGACTTCGACGGCGATTCACCGGCCGCCCAGGAAGAAACCGTCCTCCGGCTGGCGGGACGAAAGCCATTTCGCATCAACCAGTTCTTTTACACGCACTTTCCCGGCACCAGGATGCTGCAACGTTGTCTGATCCAGGGGAAAATCAGCGGCGAGCGGCTGGAAGCGATAGAAGAGGGCCGCGAGGATTCGTACTTCGCCTTCGACATGGATGATCACGACCGGCGCCTTCATTACCGCGGCATAGTGAACCTGCTGAAAATCAAACCCCTTTTTGCAGGCTCAACGGTCAGAAAACTGGTGTCCACGCGCTGGTATACCGCCCTCGCCCTTGTCCCCAAGCCGCTCATGCTCATCCCGGAACTGCTCGTCGCATTGCTGCACCGGCATTCCCTCCTGCTTATCGAACTGCAGCATTATTGGAACCGGATCAGGCAGCGCGCCGTTGAATTGGCTCAATTCCTCTTGCCGGCCCTGGCCCGGATACTGACAAGACTGTTGAATAAGCAACCCGTGCCGCCACGCATCCCGGCAAGCCACGGCGAGACCTGTCGGGAACAACGTTCACACCGGGTGACCGGCACTCAATCCTGCCTGAGCAAATAAGCGATCCGTGCGAATACCGAGGTCAAATGACTTCCGCGGTGAACGCGGCGGATGATGTGCCACAAAACCGAAGGTCTCGTATAGAATCGCAGGTACGCCTGCTGCTTGAAACGAATCAGGCGCGCCAGGTCCACATGGGGGGTGTGTGAAGCTTGTGGTGCATAGAAGGAGGTTCGCTCGAAGCATGCCGGATCCTGCTGCTCGTCGGCCAGGCACGCCGCGCCGTGGTCGCTGCCGGGGACCGGCGCAAAGTGGGAAAACCCGGCGAAATTGAGCGGCAGCCGCATGGCGAGCGCAAGGGTAGCCCGGATATCCGCTTCTGTTTCACCCGGATAGCCGATGATGAAATGGCCCAGCACTTCCATACCGAGACGACGCATCATTTTGATTTTATGAATCAACAGCTCCTTGTCCAGACGTTTGTTCATGGCCGCGAGAATCCGCGGTGACCCGGAATCCACACCCACCGATACCCGATAGCAGCCGCTGCGTAGCAGCAGCCGGGCCAGTTCCTCATCCACCAGGTCGAGACGGGCGCCGTTGGGCAATGTCCACAGAGTCCGGAGATCCGCCGCCAGAAGCTCCTCGCAGAATGCACGAACCATGTCCGGTTGCTGGAAAAGGTTGTCATCGATGACCTGGAACTCCCTGACACCATGATCCTTGATGAGTAACCCCATTTCTTCGATGACCGCCGCCGGCGACCGGTACCTGAAATGCTGGCCGTAAATACCCTTGGATGCGCAAAACCGGCATGGATAAAGGCAACCGCGTGATATCTGGATGGGCGCGGTGGGCAGGCGGCGCACGAAAACCGTGGTGGGAGAGTCTGGATAGGTCCGAGGAGGAATCAGATCCCAGGCCGGCATGCCGATACTGTCCAGATCCATGATACGCGCCGGGGGCAGCACCTTCACCACCCCGCCCTCCAGCCAGATGCCGCCTGGTATGGCGGCGGGCGATGCAACGCCGGACGCCACCCCATTCACCAGCTCGGTGAAGGCCAGTTCACCTTCGCCGGCCAAGCCGTAGTCGGCTGCCGGGAAATGAGTCAACGCCGCGGCACCGACCCCGGAGACATGCGGTCCACCCACCACCACCACCGTCGCAGGAACACGCTGCTTGATGGCGGCCAACTCGCGGTTCACTTCCGATAATTCCCGTGAGATGGTGGAGAGTCCCACCACGTCGGGCCGCCACTCCGCTACCTGCCTGGCAAGTTGCGCAGGCGCCAGGTCATGCAGAATGCAGTCCGCGATACGGACAGAGCAGCCGGCACGCCGCAGGCTGGTCGCCATGAAACCCAGTCCGATGGGCGGCATCAAGGCGAGATTCTCCGTAAGGCGCTGCCTGACCAGGAGAACCTTCACTCCGGATTTACTCATCGATCCGCCCCCTTTCACAGGCCTAACCCCGGGACTCCGGCGAATGAGGAGGCGGACCCGTTACCAACTGCGCCAGCCGCCATCTACCAGAGCTTCATCGATTCGAGGCATATCTTACGTATTTTGCCATGCAGATGCCAATCAGCCTTACGGCCCGGTGCCGGCACATCCCACCGGATCGATCCTCGGCACATGGGTTGCATTTCGAAGGAATCATCAACCCGCCGCTCTTCCAGCAACCGGAGCATCATCCGGGTGCAATCCACCGGCGTCTCCTCATCCAACCAACCCACCATTGCCGCACCGCGCCAGGGGGCAGTGTCAGGCGCCGCCTCGTACTTTCCTTCCCGCACTTCGGCCGCCGCGATGTAAAACCAGGTCGCCGGCGCCAACGATGACGCGTTGACCATCTGGAAAGCGGTCTCCACCATATCCCTGGGCGGCGCCAGAATGACGCGCTGGAGCGGCAACGCCTGGACAAGCAACGGCGTGCCCGCGGGGTATGCATCCTGGATGGAACCGAGTCGATCGGCCAG
>JAFGDC010000594.1 GCA_016932295.1 candidate division CSSED10-310 bacterium | reverse complement strand
GTCGCCATCCCCCGCCATCCGAACGCCACCGGAATGAAGTCGACCAGATCCTACTGCTTGACCGGTTCAATCCGCCGGTTCTTCGCCCGGCCATCCTCCCTGTCATTGGAAGCGGTCGGCGCCCGGCAAACCGGCACTCCGGACCCACAGCCGCGCCGCGGCTATCCCCAATGTCGTGCGGGGGATCTCGGCCACCGCGTCGGCGCGATCGTTGAAAAGCTTGTGAAAGAGGGGGCGTTCACCGGTTCTGACACATTGACTACCAACATTTCACAACGAAACGTATGAAATTCCTGGTACAACCCCGGTTTTCACTGATCCCGATCTTCAGGGCTTCTTCAAAGGGACAACCATCTGCCTGAGTGCACTGCTCACCGCCAGGCGTTACGAAGAACTGCTCGGGCTGCTGGAGTTGCTCTGAATCTATCCTGTTGATATGCTCTCAATATCGTAACGGGCACACCCGATAGTGAATACCGCCGCGGCTCACGGAGCATCGCCGCAGTTCAGGCGAAAAGGAGGGCATTTCATGCCTGAGAAGAAGATCAGCCCCAGAGAGGACGCCTTATACACTGGTGCAGAGTTCTTCAACATCATCGATGGCAACAGGCTGATCGAGCACGGAATCGGCGTAAAGGAGAACAAGATCGAATTCGTGTCCGTGGGCGGCGATGCATTCATGGCGGCGGCGGTGGGGGATGAATGACCACAGATGAGTTCCCCTTCAGCTGATCCAATCCCTCAGAGAGACACGGCATGACCAATGTTCGCCATTGCCACTAGCCTGAAATGCCATCATCGCTGACCTGGATAGATCACGATGCCGCGGCGCGGGAGCGCAGCCTCCGTATTCTGGCCCTGTTCCAGGAGCGGGAAAGTCGGGATGAACTGGGTCTTGGGGGTATTCGGGACAGTTTCGCCGAGCAGTTTTTCCCGGGTACGAGCACTATTCAGACCCGATTACGGTACATGTTGTTCGTACCATGGATTTACACGAAGCTCGAAGAGAGGAGGGTGCCACCTGGTGATTTCGCCCGGCAAGCTGATCGAAACGAACGAGATCTTATCGATGCAATGCGGAATGTCGGAGAACGGGAAATGGGAGTTTTCGGCGGACGTTCGGGGCGGCAGCTCAAGCGGCTGCCAAGTTCCGTCTATTGGGCCGGCCTGGGGGCATGGGGGATCCGGGTCACCGATCTGTCCCTGGATCAATATCATCGCCAGATCGGTATCATTTATCACCGCCGGAAGGAGCAGGCGAATCGAGATCAAGAATCGATCAGGCGGGGAGATGATATGGAAAGGACACCCGCGCAAGGAACGGTTACCTGGCATCCACGCCTGCCCCTCCCGCCTGATGACTTCCCGGCTAGCGCAGATTTCAAGCTGACCCGGGAGGAGGCAGGTTTTCTCCTCGACAGGATTCAACGTGCCCACCCGGCAAGTCTCCTGGCGCACCTGGCGCTCCACTGCGAACCCGCCGATGTCTCCACTCCATGGGAACATCCTGACCGGGCCGGATTTTCACCGGCACATCTTGAACTCCTGGAGCATGCGCGGATCTTCTCCAGCGTCATACACGGGGCTGCGCTGGTCTACAATCTTGCGTTGGCTGTTGAAAGGGGATGGGCTGAAAAACGGCAACAACACGACCTGGCCCTTCAACAGTGGATTGCGGACCTGGATCAAGTCGAAATCCGCCACTGGCTGCTCGCTCGTTTTTGGCAATTGACGCTGGATCGAAGCCATGCGATCACACCAACTACCCGCAGCTTCGTCCAATCATGGGTGGGCGGCATACAAAAAGATGGGGCGGGATTCGCCGGCACTGACGAAGCCCGTGACCTGGTCCGCACAAGGGAGATGTCGCTCAAAAAAAGCAGATCACGGTTTACGAACCGCCGGGCACTGGACCAGTGGGGAGGATCTTCCGGCCTCCTCCGCATGGTCTATAGGTGGCCTACGGCGTCTACGCTTCTCGAGGATCTGTACCTTGGATTACATCAGGCGGGGAGTGAGTGATGCTTAATCCCGACTGCAGGAGCCTGTACACCGCAGCATTAACTCCTCCTCCGGGATTGGTGTTCGATTCGGCGGTCGGCACAACCTTTTCGCTGGACCCGGCAATGCTGTTGTCCATACCAGTGCATCTGGCGATGCTCGGGGACCGTCGCAACGATCCGATACGAGACGGCATTGCAGTGCTGGAAGCGGTGCGCCGGCTATCGGATCGCATCACGGTTTACACCCAGCGCAGCCGCATCCAGATACCCAGTCCGCCGCATGTTCTCTACGGATTGTTGGAATCCATGGTGGTGGAGGTCACGGCCCCGCGTGGCGGCGTGTTCCACCCCAAACTGTGGGCGCTCCGCTTCACGGATGCCAACGATCCACGTGTAATTCATTTGAGACTGATAGTTCTGTCGCGCAATCTTACCGGGGACAGGTCATGGGATGTGGCATTGACCTTGGAAGGCGTCCCTGCCGGCCGATATATCAGCGGGAATCAGGCTCTCGGCGAATTCTTCGCCCGGCTGCCGGAACTTGCGTGTGGTTCCCCGGACTCCGGGCGAACAGCGCAGACCGTACGGTTCAGCGATGAGTTGCACCGAACCCAATGGGAACCACCGCCAGGGTTTGAGTCTGTTTCGTTTCATGTTCTTGGCTTGTCGGGGCAGACCTGGAAGCCTGCAAAATGCAGACGGCTGCTCATCGTTTCACCATTTTGTGGCACTCGGGCGCTGGCCATGTTGACTGGTAGCGCACAAATTCCCAAAGCCTTGATCTCACGCTCTCACACAATCGAGGAGCTTGACGAAGCGACCAGGCGAAATTTCCATCGATGTCTCGTCCTGGATGAGGCCGCGGAAACGGAGGACGGAGAAGACACCGAAGCTGAGATCGGCCGCAACATTCTCGGACTCCATGCGAAACTGTATGTGTTCGAACGGGGCTGGAACACCCACATTGTGGTGGGCTCAGCCAACGCAACTGACGCCGCATGGTTAGCCGCATCAAATGTCGAAGTGCTCGCAGAACTTGTTGGGAAACGGAGCGTGGCTGGCGGCATCGATGATCTACTGAGTCCAGATGGATTAGGGGAAGTTCTCGTGGAATATCACCCCGATGACAAACGGGATATCGTCGATCCAGACTTGAAGGCGGCGGAACTCGCCCTCGAGGCGGCGCGTGATATCATCGCTGCTGCCGCTTTACGGATACACTGCATACCAGTTCCAGAAATCGACGCGTGGAGTATCCAATTGACGGGCACACTCACGGACTTGGTGGGAATGACATGGGCGCGCACATGGCCTATCACCCTGGCGGGTAGCCATGCGGTTGATCTTCTCCCTTTGCTGCGGGAGGATCGCATCGCCATGGGAGTATTCGCGCCATCATCCATCACCGGCTTGCTGGCGTTCGAATTACGTGCCGGGATCCATGATACGACACTTCGCTTCGTCCTGAATCTACCGGTCGATGGACTTCCTGAGGATCGGAACATGGCGGTGTTCCAGACAATCGTGCGAAACCGGGACGACTTTCTTCGATACCTCATACTTCTGCTGGGCGATCTCGGGCATGGTTTTCCTCCTCCCGATAATGAAGGCCGGACCAGCGGCAACGCATGGACATCGGACATTTCAAGCGGAACGCCTTTGCTCGAGGAGTTGGTCCGAGCCTTCAGCCGCCAACCGGAGCGAATTCTCGACATCGGTCGCATTATACGCAAACTGACCATGGGCACGAGAAGTCGAGAAATCGTTCCACAGGAGTTCCTGGCCATCTGGTCGATCTTCGAAGAGGCGATGGAGTGCAGGAATGACTGACGAACGTTTCTCGGCATCGCCGGTGCTCTCTGGTCTCAAGGATTTCCAACGCCGCACGGTCGATTACGTGTTTGACCGGCTTTACGGCGAGCAATCCACCACCCGGTTTCTCGTGGCCGATGAGGTCGGTCTGGGCAAAACACTGGTGGCAAGAGGACTCATCGCGCGTGTCCTGGAGCATCTTCAAGACAAGGTGAAGCGCATAGATGTGATCTATGTCTGTTCGAACACCGCCATCGCCATTCAGAATGTGAACCGGCTGAATGTATTCGGCAAACGGGATATCGCGCTGGCCAGCCGTTTGACTCTCCTTCCGATACACATTCAGCAACTGGCCGCCAACAAGGTGAATTTCGTCAGTTTCACGCCGGGAACCACATTCGATCTGAAGAGCCGCGGCGGCAAGGTCGAAGAGCGCGCCCTGCTTTTCAAGATACTCAAGGGATCAGCGTGGAATGCCGGTCCGGGATTCTTCAACATGCTCCAGGCCACCGTCCAAAACCGGGACCAATGGAAGAGGTGGGCGGAGGAATGGGAGCCCCGGATAGATGAAGAACTGGCGGCGGCCTTCTGCTCCGAGATATCCGCGGATCATGATTTCATCGATCGCCTCAACGCGTGCTGCGAGGCATTCCATGGATACCGCGAGCAAATACCACGGGCGGAATCCGACGAACGATACAAACTCCTCGGAGAACTTCGTCATCGGCTCGCCAAGACATGTCTCGATGCACTGGAACCGGACCTTGTCATTCTCGACGAATTCCAGCGGTTCAAGGATCTGCTCGATGGTGAGGATGAAGCTGCGCTGCTGGCCCGCGAACTGTTCGCTTATCCGGAAGCACGGACTCTTCTGCTGTCGGCAACACCTTATAAAATGCTGTCCTTGGATCATGAACAGGATGACGATCACTATCCCGACTTTATCAGGACATTGAGTTTTCTCTTTCAGAACGAAGCACTCGTCCAGCAGATTCGGCGGGAGGTGCAGGAATACCGCACCCATATTTTCACATTGACCGGTGGTGCATCCCTCACGACATCACAATCACGAGATCGGTTGCAGCAGTTGTTGTTGAGGGTCATGTGCCGCACCGAACGGGTGGGGATGACACAACGACTTGACGCGATGATGGTCGAGTCGCCCAGGCCGGCGCCAATCCATGTGAACGACCTTTTACAAGCCATGGTCGCCGATCACGCAGCGCTGGCGGTTGGGGCTCCGGAACCGATCGAGTACTGGAAATCGAGCCCCTACCTTCTCAACTTTCTGAGACAATATGATCTTCGCCGACGTATAGATCAGGTTCTGGATGCGCCGCCCGTTGCTCTTCGGGATGTGCTACATGGCGCGGACGGTCAGATCCTGCATGCACGCACCATCGATTCGTATCTGAGTGTGGACCCGGCATGCGCGCGCCTTCGTGTCCTGTTCTCCGACACGCTGGATAAAGGCATGTGGCGGCTGCTCTGGATGCCGCCCAGTCTTCCGTATACGAAACCGTCAGGCGCTTATGCCCAGGTCGGTCAGGTGACCAAGACATTGGTATTCGCGGCGTGGAACGTCGTACCCGATGCAATAGCGGCGATCTGTTCCTATGAAGCTGAACGACGCATGGTCGGGGAGTTGGACCGCCCGGTAAGGCATGGCGAACTCTATGAGCGACTCAGGCCACTGCTACGATTTTCCAAGGGGCGCCAGGACCGCTTGACCGGAATGCCGACACTGGCATGGTTGTTGCCTTCACCGGCACTGGCGGGCATCATCGATCCACTGGCGGTGGCGGTGTGGGAAGGCAACGGGCAACCAATCGCGGCAGATGCATTGCTCGAAGCTGCTGTATCCCGAATTGAAGGACTGTTGAAAATGCTTCCCTCCGGAGGATCGGGGAACCGGGCCGATGAACGGTGGTACTGGGCCGCACCCGCCATGTTGGACGGCATGACCGGAGCGAATGCATGGTTGGCAGGCATCAACAGGTGGATGGCGACGATCGACGTTGACGATCCCGACACCAGGTTTAAGGATCACGTGCTCCTATTTCTCGAAGCGGCGCAGGGCACATTGGCACTCGGACCACAACCTGATGATCTTCCTTATGTTCTCGCCACACTCGCCCTGGCCGCGCCAGGAGTGTGTGCATTGCGCGCGCTGCAACGAGTAGCGCCGACCATCGAACTGGATGACCCCGCGCTGCTCTCACCCGCGGTTCGCATCGCCGAAGGGTTCCGAACGCTCTTCAACATCCCGGAAAGCATTGCACTGCTGAGAGGTGGAGGTGAGGACTCATACTGGAAGCTCACGCTCCGATATGGACTGGAAGGAAACATCCAGGCTGTTCTGGATGAACAGGTGCACATGCTGGTGGAACAACTCGGACTAGTGGACCATGAGCCCAGCGACCGGGTCAGGGATATCGCCGAGTTCCTGGCACATTCACTTTCCATACGCACAGCGAGGATCAAGATCGATGAACTGAAAGTCACTGGAGAAACCATTACACTATCCGACTTCAATACTCGTTGCCGCTTTGCCTTAAAATTCGGAGATCTGCGGGATGATCGGAACAGCACCCTGGCCCGCGCTGACGTGGTGCGCCAGGCATTTAATTCTCCATTCCGGCCATTCGTGCTGGCTTCGACATCCATCGGCCAGGAAGGTCTTGACTTCCATACCTGGTGCCATGCCGTGGTACATTGGAACCTGCCCTCCAATCCGGTGGATCTCGAACAGAGGGAAGGCCGCGTACATAGGTACAAGGGACACGCCATAAGGAAGAATATCGCCGAGCACTACGGGCTCGCCGCTCTCGAACATTGGGACGGCGCCGGGGATCCATGGGAATACCTTTTCTGTAAAGCCAGGGACGAGCGCCCGGCCGGCAGTTCGGACCTGGTGCCGTTTTGGATATACGAGGAGGGTGGCGCTCGCGTGGAACGACGCGCGC
>JAFGDC010000593.1 GCA_016932295.1 candidate division CSSED10-310 bacterium | reverse complement strand
GCCGCCACGATAGATGTCTCATTCCTGCCCGTCCGGAAAAGCCGGAACAGCGCTCTCGCGCACCTGGAGGAACGCCTCGGAGAACGACTGGCGCACTGCGCCGCAGCCCTCGTCTATCGACCCATGCTGCTGGCCGTCGGCCGGGTTTCCTTTATCGATCGAAAACTCGCCGTCAACGAGACATCAGTCATCGCTCTGCTGGTGCCGGACAGCGGATTGAGCGCCATGATACGCTGGCCGGAGGCCGTCGCCCTCGATCTGACGCCCGATGAACTCGCCGGCCGGCCGGAACCCGATGCCATGTTCACACAGGTGCCACCCCAATTGAGCGCACCTTCTGATTTCACCATGTATAAAAAGGACTTCGGCGACTATTTGTACCGGGAAATGGCCCTGCCGCTCTTTCATATTCCCGAGCTGAATCTCTACGGCAAGCCTCATGAACAGCAACGGGAGTTCTTCAACCGGGCGCATCTGTTGGCGCGGGAGCAGCGGGATGCGGAAGTGGCTGCGCTGCGGAGCAAGTATCGAACCAGGCTGGACAAGCTGGAGACCAGGCTGCACCGCGAAGAACGGGAACTTTCCGAGGATCAGGCCGAGTTCGAGACGCGAAAGCGGGAAGAACTGCTCAGCGCCGGGGAAACAATCATCGGCCTGCTGGGAATCATGGGCCGGCGGCGCGGCACTTCGGGGATTTCGCGATCAGTGCGGAAGCGGCGCATGACCAGCCGTGCCCGTGAGAATATCATGGAATCACAAGAGGAGATCCAGCGGCTGGCGGCGGAGATCCAGGATATCAAGAAAGAGATGGAGGACGAGGCGGCCGCCATCACCGACCAGTGGGTCGAGGCGCTGAAGACTATCGAACAACATCTTGTGAAGCCCCGCCACACCGACGTTCAGGTGATCATGACCGGGATCGGATGGTGCCCGGTGTGGGAGTTCGAGATCGGCGAGGCAGCCCGGACCCGGCGCGAGAGAGTAGATGCCTGGTAGCATCGCCGGGACCGGCGGCGTGACCGGAGCCAGACTTGCGTACCGGTGACGGGGAACAACGTGAGTACCTGTATATCGAGTAACGGGAGGTTGACATGAAACAATCGCTGGGAGCCAAGACCATCTTCTACCCGACTCCGGTCATGGTGATAGGCACATATGACGAGGAGGGCAGACCCAATCTGGCGACGGCGGCCTGGGGCGGCATCTGCTGTTCACAACCGCCGAGCATCGCGTTCTCTTTGCGACAGGCTACCTATACCTATCACTCGGTGATGGCGCGGAGGGCGTTCACGGTGAATGTCACCACCCGGCCGCTGGTGGAGGCGGCGGACTATGCCGGGCTGGTTTCCGGCCGGGATGCAAACAAGTTCGAGGTGCTGGGACTGACGCCGGTACGCAGCGAACTGGTGGATGCCCCCTACGCGGAAGAGTTCCCCCTGGTGCTGGAATGCAAGCTGACGCACACAGTCGCTATCGGGCTGCATACCCAGTTCATCGGCGAAATCCTGGATGTGAAACTCGACGAGAATATGCTGGATAGCAGGGGAAAACCCGATATCAACGCCCTGCAGCCCGTGTTCTTCGCCCCGGGACCGCAACTGTATTTCGCGGTGGGCGAGATGGCCGGCCGGGCCTTCAAATGCGGAGAAAAGTACATCAAATAGCAGCCTGAAAAAACATCGGGAAGAGATTCGACAGGGGACGAACAGGCCTGCGACGCACAGCAGTATCCCGTTGCCACCGTTCTTGCACCCGGCCGGCCATCATGAGCACAGCGCCAGATCGAATGATTCGTAAAAACGTCAGTACACGCCGATCACGATATGACGGTGACGGTCGCCTGCGCTTCCAACGGGCAGGGCAGGGTCGGATCGAATGTGAGCTGCAGGCCGCTCGCAATCATGAAGCCGCCTATCTGCTTGGCGGCGACGTGAGGGAGCATGTCCGGCGTCGCCCCGTTCACATCCTGGGCAAAGACGTACACGCGCCATAGCCCGTCGAGCTTCAGCCGTTGCTTCAGCAGCATTCGGTACGCCCGTTCGAGATCGATCGCGCCGGTATATTCACCGTCATTGGGTTTTTCATCATGCTCTATACCATCATCCGTCAGATTGACCAGGAAGTACATGTCGTCCGGCGAGCGCAACAGCGTGAACGCGTAGAGGTCCTCACCCACGAAGTACGTGCCGTCTTCACGCTTGAAACGGGCCTTGATCACCAGCGGTTTCGAGAAGGCATGATGCACGGCGGGCACCTCGACCTCGACGCCGCCATTCACGTGAATGTTCGTCTGGGTTTCAGACACAGCATGAGTATAGGTGTTTCCCGTGGTAATCCGTTGATACTCCCATTTGACGTCGACCGCATACGCCCTGCCTGCCAGTGGAGCGCCGTCCGGATAACTGAACTCGACATCCACCTTTTCGGCTGTCGTCAATTCGCCGGCCGCGGGAGGCGTCGCATCCTGCCCCCGCCACCAGGGATCGGCACTGTCGGAAAGACCTACCACCGCGGCGCCGGTGGCGATGGCGGACGCCACGCCGGCGACGGTCATGCTGTCATCTCCCGGCACGCCGCCGGGATCGGGCGCGCAGCAGTCGACATCCCCGGTCGTCTCGTCGAATGTACCGCTTACCGAGGTACCTGCCGTACCCTCGCCCAGTGCCGCCGCCACGATGGCGACTATGGCGGCGATGGCCGCGATGATCCAAGCGAAAATCTTCCACCAGGGATCGCTGAATGGAAGATCACCGTGAATACCGGCATAGGGTGGATCGGGATAAAACACCGCGGTCATCCTGGACGGCACCCACGGCCCCCTGGACGGTCGGCATTCCTTGTATCGCTCACTACAAGGCAGCCATTTGTCCTTGGGACCGATGACTTCCAACTTCGTGATCTTCATGGCGCCCTCTTCGATAATACACGTATATTCACCAGTCACCGGATCGCGTATGGTCTGCGAGACGAAGATGTGTTTGAGCGTTCTGACAAATGACCGTCCCAGGGCCTGGGCGATGAAACTGACAAGCTTCTTCCCTGGTGTTCCATGCTCGAAATCGGCGAGCCACGCCACCCGGACCGACGCACCCGGCTGAATCTCCGCAAACAAATAGCTGTGCGACACAGGCACGATTCCCGGATCGCCGACCCCCTCCAGATAAATGGTCACGTCATGAAGAATCTCGTCTGAAGTGTTGGTATAAAAGCACGTAATCCATTGCTTCCTGATGGCTGTATCGAAGATGCCGTCCGGCAGCATGATATGGGTGTAATACTCCACAGAGAACGGACGCCGCCGTATGTCCATAGGTGTGCAATCCATGATCTTACTCCTCTTCCGCTCGAATCAATGCATAGGTGATGCCGCCCACGGCCTTCTTGTCTTCGGAAGAAATGACGTGAAGCAGCAGGTATGTTCGAGGCGCTAATTCCTGTGGCTGGATAGTGAGATATACCGCCTTTGCGGTACCAGGTTTGAGCGACATCTCGAGCGTGCGTTTCCACCGCTCCCCGCGCCCGTTGTCACAGCCGCCCTCCAGCGACAAGCCCGTCCTTACCGTGATCTCTTCGGCGGGCCGGTACCCCCTCAATCCCAATTGCCTGAGAGAGTCCTTGTCCAGCATGCCGCCTGTCTCCGTCGTGATGACCAGTGACTTCCCCTTTCGGGCGGGAGCCGAGATCTGAATGGGCATGACCAACATACGCTTTTTCATTGATAACACGCCGAGATTTCTCTGCGCCACCTGATGGTACGCCGGCGGATTGAACTCATCCGGCAATGGATACGGCAGGGGATCAATCGAATGAATGAGTTCCGCGACAAGACACTCGTGCCCATCGTTCACGATGACCGGAAGCCAGGGAATAACGCACAGAACATCCTTGGTCTCTCCCGGTACAAGATCGACGAACGCCGATCCGATCAGCGTCGAATTGCTTCGCAATACTCCGGCGGCAGGATTGGACCAATAAAAATTCACCCGCGCATCAGACACATCCAAATCACCCCGATTGAACACCCTCGCCCAAACAAACGCCGCCTCACCGGCGATCGGTTGGCCCGGCGGGCCGTAGGGATCGCTTCCCGGCACGGCCCAGATATCCGGACTGTTCCACCAGCGGGGATCACCGTCTCGAATCACCAGTATTTCAGCCATGTTTTTCTCCTTTCGATTCATTTGCTTATCAGCCGTTCGCAAAGGCGGCCATCATGCCTTGCACCAAGAATTGTTCCGTTCATATAATTCCACCATTGCAGAACGTCTTTTTTTGAGTGTCGTAGTACATGCAAATTTCGATATATGCAGCGGTTTATTTGTTCTCATTCTTATACAACAAGCATGGCACACCTCCTCCAACGACATGCAAGAGCTGTCCACGGTGATCAGGATGCGACATGGAACCTTGCGCATCCCTGCACCGGCACTCAACGGTTCCATCATGGTTCCCCCAACGGTCCGCGCGCCCACCGACGGCACCGGCACACAGGCGGGACATGATCCGACGGCAGCCATCGAACCCCGCCGCCGACCAGAGATCACCGTCGTGGCGAGAGAGTTCCCGGCACGCAATCCTCACGCCCGTCTTGACACGAGCCATCACCTATTGTCGAAAACACATCCCCCGAACGCATTCCCCTTATAACATACCAACAATCAGACCCAATTTTTGCTCAAGCCGCTGTACACCCACGGTAACCATTTTAGCCCATCAACAACCTGAGTCTAATAAACGGTCTGGGGTAACGCAAGTAAAAGAAACACCAAATGATAATA
Organism: candidate division CSSED10-310 bacterium; assembly: GCA_016932295.1. The sequence continues at coordinate 502 of JAFGDC010000593.1, read as the reverse complement.
ATTTCTATACAGGGAGGGTGGGGCACCTCTCCATATCCACCGCATGAACGCTGCAATAACCACCATGCCCACAGCGGATCAAATCGTTCGAAAGGTTCAGGCCGCTACGTCTATCCGCCATCCCTGTTGAACACAACGCTTTATTTTTCAAGGGTTCTCAGCAAATAGTATACTTTTCCAGGTACGACCCGGCGGCGGCACAACCCGTCACCGGCACGACAACAGATCTTCCAGGCGGCGTGGAGGTATGTGTTACTGCCTCAGCAATTCCAGCGCCGTGGTGACCACGTTCTCCACGGTGAACCCGAACTTTTCCTCCAGCACCCTGCCCGGTGCACTGGCGCCGAACCGGTCCATGGCGATCACCGCGCCCCGCGGTCCCACGTACTTGGCCCAGCCCAGCGAGCTGCCCGCTTCCACCGCCAGCCGCCTGGTCACTTTCGCCGGCAGCACCGACTCGCGGTAGTACTCCGGTTGCGCATCGAACAATTCCCAACTGGGC
>JAFGDC010000592.1 GCA_016932295.1 candidate division CSSED10-310 bacterium | reverse complement strand
GCAGTGGGTATGTCCTTCGATCATCTCTTTCTGCCGGGCTTGACGAGAGGTGATTTCCCACGTAAGGCGCGCACCGATCCTGTGCTGCCGGAAGAAATACGGGCGGTGCTCCGACCGGTCCTGCCGGGATTGGCCGGGACAGACGATACCCATCGACTGGAGCGGTTCCTGTTCGGGGCGTTACTGGCCTCCGCCATGAAATCCGTCACGCTGTCCTATACTCGTTCCGATGAAGACGGCAAACCGGTGAGTCCTTCCATTTTCCTCCAGGAATTACAGTACCGGAAACGTCTTGCCGTGCCTTGGGTGGTGCCAAGGAACACCAGGCAGCGATTGCGGCGCCAGGTTGTCGAGCGGGGTGACACAACCCTGTCGCCGCGTGAATCGACCGCCTATCTGGCCTTGCTTCAGGGTGCTTCGGTCATGTCCGATGCCCTGACTGGCGAACCAGAACTGGGCGGATTGAGATGTGGAAATGTCCAGGTAGACTGGTCACGCTTGATCGGAGGAATCGGGCGCTTCGATTGGACCGAGGAATTGAATGAACTGGATCGCCTGTCCCACCCCATTCCCGGGTACCCGCCGGCAACGATCTGGGCAACGGCGCTAGAGCGCCTGGTGTGGTGTCCTTACCGCTATTACCTGGGGGACGTGCTTGGAATCGAAGCGCTTGAAGAACCACAAAAATACGGGATAGAACCGCGCGAGGAAGGTTTGATCGTCCACGGGATACTGGAAGCGCTGGGGGATGGTGCTCCCGAAGAGTCGGCCGCGGCCGCCATGGTGTCCGCCGCCCTTGCCCGCCATGCCGCGACCCGTGTGACCGGATTGCCCGGTCTCTGGCGCCTGGAGTGTGAGCGAATAACCAGCTACCTCCTGAAGTTTTTCCGGTTCGACAGGCAATTACGAAGGCAGTGGCGGGTGGTGGCTGCGGAACGCTCCCGCCACGCACGGCTCAGGTTCCTGGATGGCCTGGAGGTTGAATTGGCCGCCAGGATCGATCGGATGGAGCGCGATCGTGACACCGGCTTGATCCGGATGCTGGACTTCAAGACTGGTTCATCGCCCGGCTCGTTGTCCGCCCTGACTAGCTGGATGCTCACCGGCCGCGGCCTCCAGGCTGCCGTCTACATGCTGTTGCAGGAAGAGTCTACTGGCGGCGTTCTCGAGGAGCGTTCGCCGGGCGCGGTAACCGGTCGCGCCGGTTACCTGTATGTGAAGGCGGATGAACCATTGATCGAACTGGATGCCGATACCTGGCTGGAGGGTGACAAGGGATACTCCTTGCGCACGCATGTGCTGCGCACCGCGCGCCTCGCACTCTCGCTGCTGTCGCGCGGCGTGCCGGTGATCAGGGCCGGTGAGCACTGCAGGTATTGCGCGGTGACGCGCGCCTGCCGGCGGCTGGAATTCGCCGCTCGATATCGCGCCGAGCGGGATGCTGATTCGTATCTTGACTTGTTCAGACGCCTGGTCGGATCAGGAAAGAGTCTTCTCCAAGCGCATCCGTCGGCACTGGATACGGCGTACAAGGGATTGTTTCGTGACTGATCATACCTCTCTGCCGGATATCGATGCCCGTCGCCGTGCCGTCTCCGAGTTTGCCTGCAACGTGCTTGTGATAGCCGGTGCGGGCACGGGCAAGACCGCCTTGCTCATCGGCCGGCTGCTCTTCTGGTTGTTGGGCGAGGCATGGTTGGACGCGGAGGGGGAAAGCGAGGCAACCGCCGAGGCGGCGGTAAAGGGCGCGGCGGCGATAACCTTCACTGAAAAAGCCGCCGGTGAAATGGCTGAAAGGCTGTCCCAAGCCCTTGCGGCAGTTATTCAGGACGATTATGCCAGCCAGCCCGTCGTCGGTGAAAATGTCGATGCACTTATGCGCCGCTACCGACTTACGCCATCCATCCTGAGCCACCGGGCCCATCTCGTGACCGCCAGGGTGGAACGCCTTGAAATTAACACTATTCACGGTTTCTGCGCCGGCATCCTGAGAGAACATGCCTTGAATGCCGGACTGGCCCCCGGTCTCCGGATCGACTCCGATGGTTCGCTCAAGAGGGATGTGCTGGACCAGACATGGGATGGATTCCTGCGTCGTCGCCTGTCGTCAGATACGGATCTTGATGACTGGCGTGTACTGCACGAGGAGGCCGGCATAGATGTCCTTGGCGAATTCCTGGCTGAATTGGCCGAGGAGGATCTGCTTCCTGATATGGATGACCGGTCTGTTCGCGATCGTTTGCTGGGGGAACCTGATCAACTGGTGTCACGGCTTCGCGATCAGGTGGAGGAGGTCTTGCCAAGGTTACTGGATGTGATTGCGGCGGCGCCCCGGTTACGGAAAGCACGTCGGCATGTGGAGGAAATCTTCCAGCCTCTGGCCGCCCTCCTCCGTTCTGATAATCCGTTGACGGCACTACAGGCGAATCGCGCCGTCTCACTCGAAAAGGATCTGGTCGATCCGGACACGGTGGCCGCCGACTTCACATCGGGCAAATCGGTGCAGAAATTGTTCGATATGGAGTATCTCGATGCATTGGCCGACAGCACCACAGCGGTGCTGAGGCTGGCCGGGTATCTGGCCACGTATGACCGGAACCTTCTTTTCTGGCAGTGTCTGCATCGAGTGGGTGCCGCGGTGGTGGGAGATGTCCGCCGCCAGTGGCGCGAGCTGGGCTTGCTCAGTTTCCGCGATTTGCTCCATGAGACGGCGCGACTGCTGGCCACCTCCCGGATTGTGCGGATGCGCCTCAAGGCGAAATATCGCCAGGTATTGATCGACGAGATGCAGGACACCGATCCTGTTCAGAGTGAGATTGTGGTGTATCTCTGCGAGGTCCGAAACAACCATGCCGGCACTCCTGCGGACGTGGTGTTGGAACCGGGAAAACTGTTCGTGGTCGGGGATCCGAAGCAGTCGATCTATGGTTTCAGAAACGCCGATCTGAGGGCGTTCGAATGGCTGGGTGGCGTCATGGCGGCCCAGGGTGCGTGCACACTCCATCTGCGGACGAACTTCAGATCCACCGGTGCGGTCATTCAAGCGGCGAATCATGTCTTCTCCCGTGCTTTTACACCGGCGTCCGGTGTACAACCCGAGTATGTCGCCATCCAGCCTCGACCCGGGGCGGCATCCGGACCCGCCGTGGAAGTCTGGACACCCATGAACGGCACGGGCGATGCTGGTTCCATGACCATACAATCGGACGAGGCGATCACCATCGAAGCAGCCGCCATCGCCGAATATATCGATGCGGAGGTGCGGGCCGGCCGCCGCTGGCTGGATTTCGCCATCCTGCTGCGCTCCATGCCGCCGGCCGGGACCTACATGGATGCCCTGGCGGCGCGCGGCATACCTTTCGTTGTGCAGGGCGACAAGGATTTTTACAAGCGTCAGGAAGTCCTGGATTGCATAAACCTGGTCGCCTGCCTGTTGACTCCCCTTGATGCTCCGGCTTTCATCGGCTTGCTTCGGAGTCCGCTGGTGGCCCTTCCGGAGGAGGGGATCATGGCCGCCGCCGGCATGAAACTGCACGCCCGTTGGTGGCGCGGCGATGCACCACCCTCCGCGCCGCCTGGCGCCGAACAGGCGGAGTGGTGGTTGATGGCGGAACACGTCGTCGGTCGATTGCGGTGGCTCAGAGACCTGTTCTCCACGGTTTCCGCCCATGAATGGCTCGATGCGGTCACGAAAGCCTTTCCAATACCCGAATTGTATGGATTGCGATACCTCGGTGAAAGACGCATGGCCAACGTGGGGAAATTTTTCGAAAACCTGCTGGAGGCCCTGTGCAATGAGCGGATCAGCATAGAAACATGGCTGCGCGAGCAAACCACGGCTCACATTCAGGTTCGGGAAGAGGGTGAGGGCGTCCTCGCTGATGAAAACCTGGATGCGGTGCGTATCCTTACCGTCCATCGCGCCAAGGGCCTGGAATTCCCGGTGGTGTTCAATGCCAACCAGCACCGGCGCCCACACGGCGGAAGCCGAACCAGGTGGACCATACATCGGGTCTGGACCGCATCGGGGGGAGACTACTCGATGCGTTGCGGACAACGGTCTACGCTGGCTTACGAGGAGCACGGTGACCGCGCGCGGAAAAGAGAGGCTGCGGAACTCGTCCGGGTTGCGTATGTGGCCTATACCAGAGCACGGGAACGGCTGATCATCACCGGTGCGGTGGCCGGCGCTACCGCGCCGATCAAGAGTGACGAAGGCCGCGCCATCTGTCTGGTACTGCCGGAACTGGCCGTAACGACAGATCCACCGGCGGCTGATGAGGATGGATATGTAACCAGCGCTGGCAGGGATCTGCCTTCCTGGTTGCGCTGGCGCCTGCTTCCGGCGAAGAATTGGCGGCAATCCGGCTCCTCAGGGCGGGAAAGCGACCGGGGCCCGCCGCTGGACGTTCCCTCCTATGTGGCCTGCTGGAAGTCGCGTGAAGAACGCCGCCGCCTGTTGGTCCGCCGTCGGCCGCTGGTCAGTCCGAGCGCCCTCCAGGATCAGGAACGTGACGCCCGGCGGCCGCCGGTTGAGGATTCACAGGATGGCGGGGAACACTTCGATGTCCCGCTCGTTCCGGTCCGCGATCTGGCCAGGCATCTGGGCAGCCTTTGCCACGAGGTGATGGAGCATGTCGATTTTACGTCCCCTCACGCCGCCATGGAAGTCATTTTGGAGCAGTACCGGCGATGGGAAATGCCGATCCTCGGTGACCTGGTGGAAGAGATCGTGGCGCAGGCAAGAACTATCATGAGTGGGTTTTTCATGACAGACGTATTCGAGCGGCTGCGCACAGTGACGGTGCTGGCCATGGAAGCACCGTTCGTCATGCCGGTCGGCGGTATCACGGGGCTGGAACTGGAAGCCGGCGTGGTGCAAGGCGTCATAGACCTGGTCTATCGTGATCCGGATGGCGCCGTGGTCGTGGCTGACTACAAGTCCGATCATGTGACTCCCGGGACGCTGGAGCATAAGGTGTTCGCATACGGGCAGCAACGACATATCTATACGGCTGCCGTGCAGGCGGCCTTGAACATACCCGAACCGCCGCGTTTCGAACTCATTTTTCTGCGTACCGGACTGGTGGTCCGCCTGTGAGTTCGGGGCTGGTCCCCCGCCGCCGTCCGCCATGGCGAGGCCTGTTGCGTGGGTAGCAACGCTCGTGAGGGCATTCTTTCGATCCGACCGGATCGTCCCGGATGAACAGTTGACCAGGCATGGATGCACCGTTAGTATACGTATTGAGCCAACCAGGAGGCGGACGTGCTTGTAACTATGTTGAAATCGAAAATTCATCGCGCCACGGTGACCGAGTCGAATGTCGAGTACGCGGGCAGCATTTCCATTGACAGCACCCTCATGGTCGCAGCGGACCTGATCCCATTCGAACTTGTTCAGGTATGGAACGTGACCACGGGAAACCGTTTCGGGACCTACGTGATCGAAGCGCTCGCCGATTCAGGCACAATCTGCATCAACGGTGCGGCGGCGCACCTGGCCAATGCCGGCGATCTGGTGATAATCGCCAGTTTCGTACAACTCTCCAAGGATGAGTTGACGGCATTCAAGCCACGGCTGGTGTTCGTGGATCGACACAACCGGATCGCTCAAGTGAAGTGATCGCCGCCTTTTCCATCCCGCCATGGAGGCAACCAGGTAATGAATTACACCGAGAAGGTTCTCGAACACTTCAGCAATCCCCGCAACGTTGGTGAACTACCCGACCCGGATGGTATCGGCAAGGTTGGAAGTCCCGCCTGCGGCGACGTCACCATCGTTCATATCAAGGTTGTTGGTGACAGGATCGAGGACATCCGTTTCAAGACATTCGGCTGCGCGGCGGCCATCGCATCCAGTTCGATGCTTACCGAGATGGTCAAGGGTGCGACCCTCGATGAGGCCCTTTTGGTGGACAAGGAAACCATCGCGGCTGCACTGGGCGGTCTGCCCGAACATAAATTGCATTGTTCGGTACTGGCCGCCGATGCGCTGCGCGCTGCCATAGACAATTACCGCCACGGAAGCGATCCGCAACAAAATCCCCCGCTGCCTCCATCTGACTGAAACACCGATGATGCCGGTTGCGGAACCGGGTCAGTGGCTGTCTATTCCTTCGGTGTCATCCCCTTGAAGGTGATCTTCTGGATGTTTTTCATTCTGATTTCGAACTGACCGAAGGATGTTTCACCGTAACATGGCAGCAATCCATCAACCTCTCCCGAGAGAGGTTCGTCGGTATCGTTGAGGAGTATGGTGGTCTTGATCCAGTCTTTGTCGATGTCACCGAACTGGATGTCCTGGATCTTGTCGAAGGCGATATAGAAACTGGCCGCTCCCCGGCGGACCGATATGAAGACCTCGCCGTCAATGGAGACCTGGTGACCTTCGGTGTGAAATCCTTCCCGGTCTATGATATCCACCGTGAAGTCCTTGGCTGGAGTGGGAATCTCATTGGCTTTCTTGCTGGTCATTCCCATGCCGGTGATGACCAGTATAATCACGATGCTGCATTCGATATAACCCCGCTTCACTGAGATCCCTCCACAAGATCGGTACGTAGCACTACGAGTAGGCAGTAATCCTCGCTACCGGACCATATTCAAGCACCTTATCATGCCGCGAGATGCTGCTTCAAGTGGATAATCCATGGCGATTTCTTTATTCCGCGATTCCCCTGAAGGTTACGACCATTTCAGTCGCCCTGCGCCGTCTAAACCATGCCATTCCTTCCGGATGCGATGTGACCTGAATCCCGTGATGCGGCACACGTTGTGGTGATCCTGGACAGGGTTCCGAAGGAATCATGACCGATTGTCGTCGATTGCGCCCCGGCCTGTTCATGCCGCCCGGGCGCCGGGCCGCCGGTCGGTCTGCCGGCGCGGACATCCGGGAACGAACGGGAGCTCAGGTTTCGATATAAGCCTGAAGTGGATCAGTAAAGAGGAGCGGTTGTCTGACGAAAAGCGCCTTCGTGTGCCTTCGTGGTGTCTTTATCAGCGCCACTGGCATGGCGGGGGCGGAGGAAAGACCAATC
>JAFGDC010000591.1 GCA_016932295.1 candidate division CSSED10-310 bacterium | reverse complement strand
GATTGGTCTTTCCTCCGCCCCCGCCATGCCAGTGGCGCTGATAAAGACACCACGAAGGCACACGAAGGCGCTTTTCGTCAGACAACCTCTCCTTTTTACTGATCCACCTCAGGCTTATATCGAAACCAAAGCCCGAACCAAATTCACCGCCTGTGACCGGGAGGGGTGTCATGCAGGCCGAGTGGACGCATTTCAAGGATTACCGCTCCGTCCTCGGGGCACATGGTGCTGACTACTGAGCAATCGACCGATACAATCGGTGAACCGACTTGATTGAAGAAAAAGTAGTCACCGCCAGGTATGGACTGCCAACGCTTCGCGGCAAAAAACACGGGATTCCGAATACAACCCCGGTGGGGAAACGGAATAATGTATTCAACATGACCTGATAGATAGCACACTCCGCGTTTCGCCCCCGATTCAATTATCCGGGGATGCGTTTCAGACGCCGCGTTTCTGCCGCTTCTGTTCCACCACCAGGAACGTGAAGTTCTGGGTTTCTATGGTGGCTGACAGCATGAAGCGTCCCTCTATACTCAGCACATCGCCCACGGCCGGCGGTTCCTTCTTGGACGCCACCCAGATTTGTCCGCTGCCGTCATTGATCATATAGAAAGTGGTGACGGCCTCGGGCAGTTGCATGACCGAGGTGACTTCGCCGGTCAGGTGAACGATGCTGTTGCGGTACCGCTCGGGGAGGTTACCGAGGTCATGGATGTCCGGCGAGCAGGCCGTCGCCAGCAGGAACCCGATTATGATCCAGAGACGCTTCTTCATTGCATCCATTGCTTCCTGATGAGGTACATCAACCTAGCACGCACCCCTGGCAGGGTCAATAGGGTCCCCCCGGATTTCAATCCACCACCGAGGAGAGCGAAGGGCGGCAGGCAGTCTTGGAACGTTTGTCACTGAGTTCGACTCAGGCCATGGGGTACTATCCCGGTCAGAATTGGGAGTCCGGCTTGAATGAAAACCATGAAGGTGGAAAGAAACCTGTCACGGGCGCTGTAGAACATTGGAAGTCAACGTATCGCGGAGAAGATTACAAGAATCGTGGTACGACCCCATCGGGGAGACTTGTCCCGGGGTTATCCGCCAGCGGCCCGTTCGATGATCCAGCGCCAGGCATCGATATACCGGTTTCCGCCCACCAGGTGACAGTCGCCATGGTCTGCGCCTGGCACCTCCAGGTAGCGGTGCGGCGCCGGGGCAATCGTCGCCAGCCGCTGGCTGTGCCGCACCGGGATGACGCTGTCCCGATCGCCGTGAATGAGCAGCAGTGGCATGGTAAGTGCGGGCATCTTCGCTTCATTGTCGAAGCGTTGCCGTACCGCCAGCCCTATGCCGGGGATAGGGAAGAGTTCAGTGGCCAGTCGCGGGATGGAGAGAAATGGGCATTCCATGACCAGGCCGGCGGCGGGTGCATGGAGGGCGGTTTCCAGCGCCACCGCCGCGCCCAGCGACCGGCCGTGGATAATCAGCCGGTCCGGAGAGATGCCCCGGGCCATCAGATGCTGGTATGTCGCGGCCGCCGCCCGGTAGCAGCCCGCCTCACCGGGCGTGCCGCCGCTCCGTCCGTAGCCCGGGTAGTCGATGATGCAGATAGCGCCGATTCGGTCGTCCATGTTGAACAGGAAGGTGAGCAGTTCGAGCCTGGTGGCGATATGTCCGGCGTTGCCGTGCAGCATGAGGATCGTCACTCCTCCGGCGCGGCGCGGCAGCCACCAGCCGTGCACCCCGCCATCCGCCGTTGGGAGGAGAATGTCTTCGTACTCGAGGTTATAGAGAGACGGTTCCTGCCAGGCATCCGGATACCGGGCGGGAAAGAAGATATAGGAATTTTCCCGCCACATCATGACTCCGATCACCAGAAGCCAGGCGGCGGCCAGTGCCGAGCCTCCGATTATAACCAGGCGTCCGGCCGCTCGGTGTTTCATTGGGAATCGCTGATTCCGGCGGCGCTCACCCCTTCAATGAAGTAGTCTTTGTCGATGAGGAAGCTTTTAAAAATGACGATGAACGCCAGGGCCGCTTCCACCATGAGCGGTTTGTCGGCGTAGAGTTGTGTCTGTTTGCGCCGCCGTTCATCGGTGCCGACAAAATCGAAGTAGTCCTTGAACAGTCCGTCTAGCCGGTGGCCGCGGGTGGCCGGCGTGATCCTGGCGATACCCTCTTCCCGGCAGTAGCCCATGGTGTCCATGAGCAGCTCCCGTTGATCCTCCACGTCCCGGTAATGATACTGGAAGATATGGATGATGATGCGCTGGGCCTCTTCCATGCCGGCCGCCGCCAGTCCGTCGAACAGCGTGCGCGTCGGTGTATCGGACAGGGTGACCTTGTGGCGCCGGATGAGAGAGAGGAGCACGGCGTTTTTGAAGAGCTGGTACAGCCGCTGGGCGCCGTTGATGACGCTGGTGGAGGGATGCTCCATGGCGGGGGCGGCGACGGTGAAGCCATGCACGAAGAGCACCTGGAAGACCATGTCGTAGAAGTCCACTTCCTCCAGCGGATCCAGGACATCCAGGTGCAGATCCAGGGTATTGTCGAGACGGTCCGCCAGTTTCACCCGCACCAGTTCCGGTGTGCTGGCGGCCCGCTCCATGAGCTTGCCGATGTAGGTGTAATAGGTTTCGTCGGGGTGCCTGGTGAGCGCTTCCAGCCGTTCCATCAGATACCAGCGGTCGGTGGGCTCCACGTGTCCCAGCATCTCCTCGAATTGCCGCTCCAGCTCTTGAAAGTACTTCTGGTCATGGCCTGCCTGGACCACCGCGCCGGCGGTGATGTCCTCGAACTTGTCGTGGAGGAGGCAGGTGAGCAGGTCGAGGAAGTTGGTTTCCGGTTGGGAGCGGGCCAGAAGTGCGGTGGCGCGGACCGGGTGAAGGACCGCCAGAGGGCCGAGGCGGCGGCGTTCCTCGCCATAAGCCCTGGCCAGGTAGTGAATCACCCGGGTGAGGATATCCCGCTGCGTTTTGGGTACCCTGCGGTTGCCGATGATGAGCAGAAGGATGTTGTTACTGCAGTCATGTACGCAGGGAAGCTGGTAATTCAGCGCCGCTGACAGTCGAATGAATTCGGACATGGGATACAGGCTCACACCGCTAACCTCCCGGGCGCATCGGCGCCCTCCCGGGCGCACCGGCACCATATCAGTTAGGTATACGGATTCGTGCGATTCCCGCAAGCATTCGGTGACATTCTTCCATGCTCCGGGCTTCATACTCAAGGCTGCGCGCATCGATCCTGCGGACCCCCGGCACCCAGTCCACCTGGTCGGCGATGAAGGCCCTGGTCATGGTGATTCGCATGAGCAGCGGCGGCGTGAACCGCAGTGGCGGGATTTTCGCCCGTCCGGCGATGGCCTCGGCCGCTGCCCGGTGCAGTTCTTCCCGCACTTCCCGGGGATGGCGGCACCGGGCGGCGCGGCTGTCCAGATCGAACTTGGTCACCACGCCGGTCATTTCCGGAACCAGGTTCCTGGCTTGCGCCACTGCCGCCGCCCCACCGCTTACCAGCACGGTTGGCACGCCGCGCTCTCCCGCCCAGCCGGCCAGCAGTTCGAACTCGCCCATCGGCTGGTTGTTGATCGCCAGTTCGATGTTCCCCGTATAGGTGTGGCAGATGACTCCGCCGCGGGTGCCGTAACGGGCGTGGATCCCCACCATCATGTAGAGGTCGAAATCCTCCTCCCAGGGAGGATTGGAGCGGCCCCGCACCAGTTCAACCGGCGTCGGCAGCCTGTCGTGATCGATGTTGCGGTTGTCGCCATGGTAGTCGTGCACCACGATACCCGCCCCCGGCGCGGCTTTCATGATTCCCGCGCACAGCGCCGCGGTATCGGCGATCATGCGCTCACGCGCCAGCGCATACTCCTGCGGGAACTTGCGGAAAATTTCCTCTATCGCCACTACATCCGATGCACCTTCGAGGTCCGCCGTGATCAGTATTCTCATGCTACTTTTTCTCCTTCAGCCGTGATTCCAGTTCCAGCAGCCGTTCCTCCATGGACTGCCCGACCAGCGGGTACCAGTCCAGCCCGGACCTGTACAGAGTTCGTTCGATACGTTCGAGCCGTTTCGCCATATCCTCGAGCCGCCCGGTCCGTTCGTCCCGCAGTCGTTCCACCTGGTCTTCCAGCCGTTCCACCTGTCGCGCCATGTCGGTCAGCCGGCGATCCATATCGCGCTGTATATCGTCCAGTTGCCGTTCAAGCCTGTCCACCTGGTCCGCCGTGTCGTCGGCGTCGGCGGCAGGGGCGGCGGTGATAACCGCCAGTCCCGCTAAGAAGATGCAGAGCAAGAGTGAAGGTTTCATTTGCGCCTCCTTCCGTTCGGTCTGTCCCGCGCCCATGATACGCCGCCGCGGATCGTTGCGCGATGGTTTTCGAACATCGGCTTTGACAGCCGCACGGGTTGCATCGGCAGTGGTTTCCTGACGGCGTGGTTCCATTCTGTTCGCGCAGGTGCGGCGGACAGCGGGATCGAGCGCGACCGGATCGTTGCTCATTGCGGGAGAACCTGGTAATTCAGGAGGCATGGCACGATGGCGGGATGGAATCACACCGGAGGAGAAAGGGCGCGGCATGAAGGCGCGGACGGTTCTGGTGTGCCGGTGCGGTATCATGGCGGCGTGCCTGGCGGGATGGGTTATTCTTGTGCGCCGGTGGGGAGTGATGGGCGTTGAGCAGCCGGGTCTTTTCGACTGGTTGAGCGGACCCGTCCGTGTGCTGTGCGGGGTGGGGGGCCGGCTGGCGTCGGCCGGGGTGGTGCCGCTGGCCGCATTGGTGCTCGCGCCGCTGGCGGCCGGTT
>JAFGDC010000590.1 GCA_016932295.1 candidate division CSSED10-310 bacterium | reverse complement strand
TCACGCGCCTGTAGGATGTTTCCGATAGGGTGCCGCCGATCTGCCATGGGAACCCACGCCCGCGTGGTTTGCTCGGTGTGGGGATTACTCGTCCAGCAGTTCTCTTTCGGTCTCGCCGTCCAGATCCGTCGGATCCCCCAGCCACTGCCGCACCACCCGCTGAATGTCGTCGAATCGCATCCGGCGGCCGCCCATGAGCCGCGCCAGGTCTTCCAACGGTTGGGCGCGCCTCCTGGCATCATGTTCCAGGATGTACCGCTCGGTAAAGGCAGTCCGCTACCCGGTGAACGCTTTCACCATCTCATCGGTGCCGCCGGACAGCATAAAGGGATCGTCCATGGCGCCCTGGCGCAACAACTCGTCCAATTGACGTCGCAATTCGTCGTAGCAAGATTGAGCGGGGCTCACCAGCAAGGGATTGTGAAGATAACGGTGCATCGAAACGATGACCGGCAGCCTGTTCGACGATACGCCGGAAGTACCGGCGAATGATTGTCCTTGTTCATTCGATCAGTTGCCGCCGCCGCGATTGTGAGCAGGTTTCGAGATGCGTTTGGTTTGTGAGCCGCCGACGCTCTTGCCGGCGGAATGTGCAGCGCCTTTCGTGGTGCCCTGGTTCGCCGGGGCTCTGCCATTCACCTCGCCGCTTGCCTCCTGCCCCTCCTTGTTCATGCCGGCGGAACTGGCATCCACGTCTCGCGGCTGCCTGGGAACGGCGGTGGACCGCTTTTTGGACTGGGGGGCCTGAGCGCCGCGCGGGGCCGCTGCCCGCTTGGCGGGACGTCGTGCGCCGGAAACCGAATCGGCTGCGGGTGTGGGTGGTTCAGGCTGATCCGGCGATTGCGTTTGTTCTGAACTCGGGGAAGCCTCTGCCGCCCCTGCGTTTTTTGCCGCCGGTGGAGCTGTCGTCTCACTGGCGGCAGTCGGTGTGCCGCCATCGGCGATCCTGACCATATTCGGATGGTAGACAAGAAAATACAGCAACCCCAGGGCGATGATCGTGGTGGCGGCGAAGCTGATGGCGTAGGCCAACAGGAATGAGCGGAATTTGTTTGCTGGCATGCGAACCTCCGGCGATTTAACTTGCCCATTATACATGGATTTTCCTGCCGTGCCACAGGCGCCGGCGGGTTACTTTCCCATCTCCCGTGCCAGGAGTCCTTCTTCTTGACCGCCGGAACGGGTGCCCAAAGGATTCAACCCCCCACGCACCGGTTGGTTCAATCAAACTTCCGGACGGGTTGTGATTCCATCATCTATGTCTGGTGTTCTCGTCGCTGTCGTCCCCGGTCGCGTCCCGTCACACCAACTGTGAAGGTGTTTTCAGCAGGGTGAAATGAAAGGTGGCGCCTTTTCCCTGACTGGAAGTGACCCAGATCCTGCCGCCGTACATCTCCACGATGCGGGAACAGATCGCCAAGCCTGCGCCGGTGCCTTCGTAGTCTTCGTGATGGTGAAGACGCTGAAACATGCCGAAGATCTTGTCGTGGTAGCGGGGCTCGATGCCGATGCCGTTGTCCTTGACGCCGAATTGATGATACTCCCCGCGACTGACATAGAGGATCTCGATCAACGGTTCCTCTTTGTCATTGAATTTGACGGCGTTGCTGATGAAGTTGGCGAACAACTCCCTGATGCGTATTGGTTCGCATTCGATCATCGGCAGGTTTGGGGGAATGATGATACGTGCCTGCTTCTCCTGCAGCGAGAAGGTCATGCACTCGATGAGTTCGCGCAGGATGAAGGATACGGAGACGTGTTGAAAATGTTGTCGCTGGCGGCTGAGTCGCGAGATAAGCAGCAGGTCGTCGATCATTTTTTTCATGCGAATGCTGTTGCGCCGCAAGGCTTCGAGATATTTCCTGCCCTCTTCGTCCAACTTGTCGCCGTAATCCTCCAGGAGGAACTTGCTGAAAGCTTCGAAACCGCGCAGGGGTTCTTTCAGATCATGTGAAACCACGTAAGTGAACTCGTCCAATTCCAGGATGGATTTTTCCATCTCCAGTTTTTGTTTGATCAACCTGGCTTCGAAGGCGATCCGGTCGGAGATGTCGCGCACGAAGGAGCGGGTGGCGACGAACGCGCCGTGCTCGTTGCGGATGGCATTCGCGTTCATGGAGATGGTTCGCTCAGCACGGTGCCTGGTGAGGATGCGCAGCGTCAGGTTGTGGATCTCTTCTCCCTCCACGGTGCGCCTGAGATGCTCCAAGAACCGGTTCCGGTCGGCGGGGACCACGATATCCGCATACCGCATTGCCAGCAGTTCCTCCAGGTTCCAGCCCAGCAGTTCCTGCTCCCGCCGGTTTGATGCCAGCCAACGGCTTTCGGCATCGAGACTGTGAATCATGTCGCTGGAGTTCTCGATCACATCACGATACTTCCGTTCGGACTTGCGCAACTCTTCGGTATTGGCTTCCACGCGCTGCTCGAGCGTTTTGGTCCAGTCCTTGAGCTGTTGTTCGCGTGAACCGATCTCGCGCCGTAGCGTATCCATGATCTCGGCCAGCCGGCCCAACTCCCCCTCATAAGCCCCGATTAGCGGTTCGTCATAGTCGCCCAGGGTCAACCGATGCGCCGCCGCGTGCAATCGCCGCAAAGGTTTCGTGAAGTACAAAGCGGTGCCGGCAATGCTCAGAAATACCACCAGTGCTGTTGCGCCGATGGCCAGCAACGAGATCGCCATGGCTTGGTTGCTGCCGATCACGCCTTCCGCGGCCAGGACAAGCACCAGGCTTGAGGGAGCCACATCGGCCCAGGGCGGGGCAACGGCGGCAGAGAACACCAGCGAATCCGCGTGTCTGGCGATTTCTCCGTCATTTGGCCGGTGCAGGAGCGTCTCGGTCATTTCTTCACGATCAATTTCCGCGGCGGTGGCCGCAGTCAGGAGTGAACCATCCTGGCCGACCAGCGCCGCGAAGCGGAAGTGTGGAATAGCTTTCAACCGGTCCAGCGCAGCAGTATACCCGCCTGGTTCCTGCGCGTCGCCGTTAGCCAGGTTGGCGGCCATCGTGTCGATGAACAATTGCCCGTACTGCCGGTAATCATGTATGTTGCGGCAGCGCCATGGCCAGGAGATGAGGACGGTGAGACTCCCTCCCAGCGCCACCGCGGTGGCGATGAGCAGTGCCGCCAGAAGGCGTTGCCTGCGTAAGTTCGGCAGGCTGACGGATGGTTGTGCGCGGCCGCCACCGGTCGTAGAACCACTGTTATTTATGGCGGCCGGTGAGTTCGGCGCGGCATCCGGGATGGATCTGGAGTCCACGACTGCCTCACGGAGGAGTGATTGGTGTCAGGAGGGTATGAATACTATCCGAACGGGTGACCCCGCACGGCTGTGAGCCAACCCCCGTACCTTTTATAGACATTACAAAAACAGATCTTATCATACAAACCCCAATGGGACCAGATACAATAATTTCTGATTTAGGTTTCGATATAAGCCTGGAGTGGATCAGTAAAAAGGAGCGGTTGTCTGACGAAAAGCGCCTTCGTGTACCTTCAGTGGTGTCTTTATCAGCGCCACTGGCATGGCGGGGTCGGAGGGAAACCCAATCAGGCCACGCCCAGGGCGCATGTGATCAATCCGACGCGTAGCCCCGGCACACCAAGATTGTCAGGTCACTCCCGCATGCAGTCACCACCTCCCGCCTGC
>JAFGDC010000589.1 GCA_016932295.1 candidate division CSSED10-310 bacterium | reverse complement strand
CCCCTCATAATGACACCACTTCCTGTCTGCTCACCGCGTCTTGTCTCTATGCCAAGGTGATGCAGGGGCACTTCCTGGAAGTGCTGCCTTGTGCTGATAGCGGTGCAGAAACATAACTGGATTGTTACAGTTTTTTTAATGAGATAGTAAATTTGACGGGGATTACGGGGCTCATTTCGCCGATCCAGGGCGGGAAGTCTCCCTGGGCGCTGATTGACACGATAAAAAAGGAACAACGCGGTCGCCCGGCCATGAAACGGGAAAAAAAAGTGTGTTGCCTTGATGGGCGTTTTTCAATAACAATACGAGTGTACGCGTGATTTCAAGGGATGAAGCCGGAAACCCTCCGGGTGATTCGGCGGAACAATGTATAAGGAGAAGAAGGATGAATCGTCGGAAATTCCTGTTTGCACTTTTGTGGCTGTCGTTCATGACCATGATGCCGGCAATGGCCGCGCACCACGGGGCATTCCAACCATCACCGACACCATCGCCCGACGTGGAACCGCCCTATACGCTGAACCTGGATCCGGCTCCCGGCGCCACGGGCGTGACACCCATCACCAACATCAGTTTCGACATTGCCGATGACGGACAGGGTGTGAATGTCAATTCCATCAGGATGTTCGTGGATGAAGTGGAAGTATCGGCGGAAGTGACCGGTTCCCCGGATTACTATTCGGTGCTCCATGATCCGGAAACTGATTTCGCCTACGGCCAGGTAGTGGCCATCAGGATTGAGGCGCGCGATCTGGTCTCGCCCCCAAACATCATGCCCTCGGTGACCTATTCCTTTACCATAATCAGCCTGGATACGCCGACCCCCACCGTGGTGTTTACACCTGTGACGCCGGTGCCCTCCCCCACGGCCGGACCTTCCCCCACTCCCGAAACCGATCCTCCCTATGTGGCTGATCGCGATCCCGATGCTGGCGCCGTGGGGGTGTCACGCTACACCAATGTCGCGCTTCACCTGATGGATGATGGAGCCGGAGTCGATGATACCTCCATCGCCATGCTCGTCAACGGCGCTCCCGCCACCTTGTTCATCTCGGGGAATCCGCTCAATTACAGCGTCACCTATGATCCGCCGTATCCCTTCGTGCCGGGACAGGTAGTGGATGTGGAGGTCAGCGCACAGGATCTTGCCGTGCCGCCCAATATCATGATGACCGATAACTACTCTTTTACCATCGCCACGTCGACTCCGACTCCGCTGCCCACTGACATTCCTCCTACACCCACCACGGGTCCCAGCGCGACGCCGTTCGTTCCAAGTCCCAGTTCAACGCCCCAGACGCCGCTTCCCACCGCCACCGTGAGTCCCACTCCCGCCGGTGACACCCAGCCCCCGTACACCTTGAACGAGGATCCATTTCCCGGGCAAACCGGAGTGAGCGTGAATACCTATATCGCACTGGACGTCGCCGATGACGGCGCCGGTGTCGATGCATCGAGCATCATGATGATGGTCAACGGTGTGGAGGTGAGCACCTCCATCCTTGGATCACCGCCTATGTACAGTCTTTATTATGAACCGGCGGCACCGTTCGGCTATAACCTGGAAGTGGTGGTTACCATCGATGCCTGGGACCTCAGTGAGCCACCCAATATCATGCCCACCCGTGAATATTCGTTCTTCACGGAACCGCCGCCCAGTCCCACACCCACCAGAACCGCCACCAACTCACCAACCGCACCGCCGACTCTGACGCCCACGCTCACCCCCACTTCGAGCCCCACTGCGACAGCAACCAGGACACCCACCTCGAGTCCCACCATCTCCCCCACCAGAACCCCCACCAGGACGCCAACCGCCACCGCGACCAGGACTCCCACCCTCTCCCCGACCCTGACTCCGACACTGACCCCAACCCTGACTG
Organism: candidate division CSSED10-310 bacterium; assembly: GCA_016932295.1. The sequence goes on along the minus strand of JAFGDC010000589.1, from coordinate 1,342 downwards.
CGACCGATACGCCGGAACCCACCGCCACCCCGACGGATACTCCCACTCTCACTCCATCGCCGTCACCGACAGAGGTGCCAACCATCACACCCTCCCCAATAGAGGGTCTTCGCATCGAACTGGTCATGCCCGCTGCTTACTACCGAACCGATGATGAATGCTACCTGCACTCCTACATTTACAACGGCGAACAGGATTATTCGTCAGTGCCGTTCTTCGTGCTCCTGGATGTCTATGGCAACTATTGGTTGTATCCAGGTTGGCGGATGTTCGACGGCCATCTCTATCCCGAAGTGGACTACACCATCCGAGATGTGCCAATGGGTATCCATCTCGACATCATCATCGACTCCTTCAACTGGCCGAGTGGCGCTGGTGCGGCGGACAACCTGTTTTTTCATGGTGCGCTGGTGACGCCTGATTTCACCGACCTGTTGGGTGACCTGGGTTCCGTACAGTTCTCGTATGGCCCCTGATTACGCACATTCGTAACGATAACGCGGGTTTCGGCCCGCGTTTTTTTTACCCGTCTCATCGCAATGGACTTGGTCGCTGGAATCGATCCAGGCGCGGTTGGACGGCGCGACCTGCATGAAAAAGAATCTCCCGATTACCGCCGAGCGGCCCATGTTCACTGGTGAACGGATTGAAACCAGACTGGCGCATGTGCACGAGGTCAAATCGAGCGATGCCCCGGGGTAGGAATTGAGATACAACATCCAGGTCCTCCTTGGCGCCGCCAAGGTGGGCGCGTCTGGCATCGAAGCGAGGGTAGTGCCGATACTGTTGCGGATGGAGAAAAGAAAGATGCCAGGCGGAGATCGGAAGCACCGGGGCTAGATGAAGACGAAACCGACCACCGAGAAATCCTCCAGCAGCAGCCAGTTCTCCTGATCGAAGATGCCACCGAGGAAATAGTATGGTCCCGAAGCTTCGAGGTCATACGGCAGTGCAACGGCGAGCAGGGCTTCCGAAAAGTAAGCGCCGGACGGCAAATACTTCTCGGTGCACATGAACTCTTCTTCCCAGTTGGGATGGAAATAATAAGCGCCGAAGACATCGAGAAGCACCACCTGGTTCACCCAGATGGCTTTTTCCTGGTTATTATATGATTCAGCGGTGAGCAGGAGGACGTCTCCTCCGACGAAGATGGTGCTGTTCAGGCCCAGTCTGAAGAATGTCTCGTTGAAGCGTGGGGTGGACGTGGGAGTCGCCGTCACGGTTGGCGCCGGTGTCGGCGTACTGGTATAGCGGGGCGTGTAAGTGGACGCCGGCGTTGAATTGGCGATACTCACTTCCAGTTCCACCGGGTACGAATGCTTGTAGGCTTCATCAACGGATT
>JAFGDC010000588.1 GCA_016932295.1 candidate division CSSED10-310 bacterium | reverse complement strand
GGACGCATGTGATCAATCCGACGCGTAGCCCTGGCACACCAAGATTGTCAGGTCACTCCCGCATGCAGTCACCACCCCCCGCCTGCTCACCGTGTCTAGTCTTGTTCGAGTAACGCCAGCAGTGCATCCTTTGTCTCCGTGGCTGCCGTGGAAGCTTGAAAGCCAACGCACCACAACGAACATTACAGGATTCCGGGTGCGACCCCATTAGGAAGAGTTCCGCCTGGATGCCGTGGACGATTGAAAGCCAACGCACCACAACGAACATTACAGGATTCCGGGTACGACCCCATTGGAAAGAGTTCTGCCTGGTTACCGTGGACGATTGAAAGCCAACGCATCGCGACGATCATTACAGGATTCCGGGTACGACCCCATTGGAAAAAGTTCTGCCTGGTTACCGTGGAAGCTTGAAAGCCAACGCACCACGACGATCATTACAGGATTCCGGGTACGACCCCATTGGAAAGAGTTCCGCCTGGTTCCTGTAGCAGACTGTGAGCCATCCGCAATGCATCTGTGTTCACAGGGCGACACAGTGTCTTTCAAACTCATCCCGGCACTACCACCGGCAGACAGAGTCCGAGCGGGAATCCTTATGTCGAAACGAAAGAGAAACCCGGCTCAGCGGAAAGATCGCAGATTCGCCTTGCCTGCCAGGATGGTCTTCATTCCCACCCTGAGGAAGGCGACATCCAGCATCCAATCCCCGCCACTGGGTCGCACCCGCAACACCTCTCCCGCGCCGAACCTGGGGTGGATCACCTTGCTGCCAGGCGGGAAGGGACAACCTGCGGGTCCCAATGGAGGACGGCCCGCCGAAGGCTTCATCGGCGGGCGCCGCAGTCCGGCGGGTGGGGGTGGACGACCGGCGCCGTGCCGCCACTGGAGCAATCCCGCCGGTATCTCCCGTATGAAGCGCGAGAGGTTGCGCAGCGACCGGGTCCCATAGATGAACCGGGACCGGCACGCGGTGAGATAAAGCAATTTCCTGGCCCGGGTCATGCCCACGTAGCACAGCCGGCGCTCTTCGTCGATTTCGGTTCCATCGTCAGAATCTGCTTGCCGCCGGTGCAAGGGGAACAATTCCTCCTCCATGCCGCTGATAAACACGGTATCGAATTCCAGTCCCTTGGCGGTGTGCAGCGTCATCAGGGACACCCGCGGCTGCCTTGAATCATACTCATCGGCATCGGACAGCAGATTGATGCTTTCCAGATACTCCCCGATGCTTGCATCCGGGTGATCGCGTTCATACATCCCCGCGGCGTTCACCAGTTCCATCACGTTATCTTCGCGACTCCTCGCATCACGTTCATCATTACTTTTCAAGTAGTTCAGGTAACCGCTGCGTTCCAGTACGAAGATCAGGAATTGACCGAGTCCCCGATGGCCGGATTCCCTTCTCAGTTCCGCGATGAGCCGCACGAATTCCTTGATGCGGTCGCCACGCGCGCCACTGAATGTACCATCTTCGACCAGCGCCTGGACGACTCGTTCGAAAGGCTCTCCCTTCTTCATTGCCGAGTCGTGGAGGAGTTGTTGGGTTTTTCCGCCTATACCCCGGGACGGTCGATTGATAATCCTGATGAATGCCGGAAGATCGGCGGGATTCACCACCACCCGCAGATACGCCACCAGGTCCTTGATTTCCTGCCGGCGATAAAATGCCACCCCGCCCACCACCACATGCGGTATCTTAAGGATCCGAAAGGCTTCTTCAAAAACCCGCGATTGCGCGTTGGTGCGGAAAAACATCGCCACATCGCTCCAGGCAAACTCCCGCGAACGCCGCAACGCCAGCAGTTCCTCACCCACGAAACGGGCCTCGGCCTCCTCGTTGTCGGCAACGTGCACCATGACCGGTTCACCGGTTTCCGCCTGGGATCTCAGTTCCTTCTCGTGGCGGGTTTGATTGTGCTTCACCACGCTCGTTGCTGCGCTCAGGATGTTCTGAGTGGAACGGTAGTTGCGGTCCAGGGTAATGATGGTGATATCCGGAAAGTCCCTTTCCAGCTTGAAGATATTACGGAAATCGGCGCCCCTCCACCCGTAGATGGCCTGGTCGTCGTCACCCACCACCGTTATGTTCTTGTGCCAACGACCCAAGACGGTGAGCAGTTGATGCTGAACGGTGTTGGTGTCCTGGTATTCATCCACGAGCACATGCCGGTACTGGTTCTGGTACTTTTCCATAACGTGCGGCTGCTGCTCGAACAACTGCAGGGTTTTGAGCAACAAGTCATTGAAATCGAGGGCATGGAAGCTGCGCAGGCGTCTCTCGTACTCCCTGAACAAGCCGGCGAACGCAGCAGGCAGGGAATGCCCGGCCAGGTATTCCGCCACCTCGTCGCCATCCATGCCTTCATTTTTCACATCTTCCAGAATCCGGTACACGGTTCTCGCCTGCTTGCTTTCAAGGCCGGCATCGCGCAGGCAGTCCTTGAGAACGGAGAGGCTGTCCAGTTCATCGAAAATAACGAAATCCCGGTTGATACCCATCTGATCTATGTCGCGGCGCAGAATACGGGCGCAGACCGAATGGAAGGTTCCCATCACCAAGCCAGCGGCCTGCGAACCCAACAGTTCCTGGATCCGCAGGATCATTTCTTCGGCGGCCTTGTTGGTGAATGTGACCGCCAGGATCTGCCAGGGTGCGGCGAGCTTCTCCGTGATCAGCCAGGCGATCCGCCTGGTGATGACCCGGGTCTTGCCACTGCCGGCGCCGGCGAAGACCAGCAGTGGTCCCTTGCGGTGGACAACCGCGGCCAGTTGCTCGGGATTCAATCCCACCAGTATCGGATTCGCCTGCGGCACGCTGCGCACCCGCTGCTCAGGGCTTGAGTTTCTTGAAGAGCGCGGCGAAGAATCCCTTGCGGGGGGGCTCCTCCACGTGCGGTGCGGCATCCGGATACAGCGTGAAGGAACTCAGTGGGGCGTTCTGATCGATTTCGGTCTTGAAGTCCCCGCCTTCCACCACGATCACCGTCATATTGTCCGGCGCACCGGCTTCCTTGGTCAATCCCACCATGACGCGGCAGGCGGTGGTTGGATCGCCGGCGTTCTGCAGCACCACGGATTTAATGACCTGTTCACTGATCACTTCCGACAGTCCGTCGGAACAGAGCAGCCAGGCATCGGTGGATTTGAAGTCGAACGTATCCACGTCCACGTCCACCGTGCGGTCCCCCCCCAGCGCCCTGGTAATGACATTACGCAGCGGATAGAGCCTGGCCTGTTCTTCGGTCAGCTTTTCCATGTCGATGAGTTCCTGAACCCGGGAATGATCCTTGGTCATCTGGGAGAGTTCACCGTTTCTCAGCCGGTACAGGCGGCTGTCGCCGACATGCGCGACGATCAGCGATTCATCGATGATGAGACAGGCCACCACGGTCGTGCCCATGCCACGGAATTCGGAGCTTTCCTGGGCTTTCTGATAGATCGCCAGATTGGCTGTCTCGATGGCGACCTTCAACGCTTCGGACAATTGCTGCAACTCGTCCAGTTCCACTTCGGTGGGGGTTTTCTCATCCACCTCCAGGTGTTGCAGATAGTTCACCACCGCCTCGATGGCCATGCGACTGGCCGTCTCTCCGGCCTTGTGTCCGCCCATGCCATCCGCGACGACGAAGAGCTTCCGCTTGGGATCGCAGTGGTATGCATCCTGGTTGACCGAGCGTTTCAAGCCGACATCAGTAATCGCCGCTACATTCAACATCTCGCCGCCCTATCCGTTCAGGGTCCTAGGCCAGCCCGAACTTCCGCAACCTATTATAGAACGCTTGCCGGCTGATGCCGAGAACTTTCGCCGCCTCCGTCCGGTTCCCGGCGGTCTCATCGAGCGCCACTTCCACCAGACGTCGCTGCATTTCCTCCGCGACACCCGCCGCCGCTGGTGCATCCTGTCCCATGGTATACCGCAACCTCTTATCCTTCAAATGCTCGGGATGGAGCAAGACGCCATCCGGCGCCATGGCCACCGCGGCCTCGATATCGTTCTGTAATTCCCGGACATTGCCCGGCCAGTGCCAGCGGCACAGCATGCGCAAGGTCTCGGGATGAAAACCGCGGATATTCCTGCTGAAAGTTCGATTATATTTTCCCAGGAAATGCAAGGCAAGCAGCTTGATGTCCTGCCGGCGGCGCCGCAGAGGAGGAACATGAATGGAGATAACCGACAATCGATAGAAAAGATCCTCCCGAAAACGGCCTTCCCTGATTTCTTTTCGAAGATTCTTGTTGGTGGCTGCGATAAACCGTACATCCACGGTTCTCACCCGATTCGAACCGACCTGCCTGATCTCGCGCTCCTGCAGCACTCTCAACAACTTGGCCTGCATGGACAGAGGCACATCGGCGATTTCGTCCAGGAACAGGATGCCTCCTTCCGCCTCGGCAAGCAATCCAGGCCGACTGGCGGTGGCCCCGGTGAAACTCCCCCTGACATGACCGAACAGCTCACTCTCCCACAACGTGTCCGGAACCGCGCCGCAAAAACACGGGATGAACCGGCCCGAGGCACGCGGACCAGCGCGGTGAATCCCACGCGCCACCAGTTCCTTGCCGGTGCCACTCTCTCCCAGGATCAACACGGTGGAGTTCACCCGCGCGGCGGTTCGAATGGCAGCCCGCAACGCCTTGATCCGCTGATGCTCGCCCACGATTCCCAACGAGTCGCCGATCCCGGCGACGGGTGTCTCGTCCGGCGCCACGGCCGCCACCAATTCACGCATGCAGTTCAAATCCAACGCACCTGCCAAATGCGAAGACAATGCTTGAAACAACCGCGGCTCATGACGCTTGTCGGGAGAATCTCCCCGGTCACCCTCGAGGTAGAGACATCCGGTCACCTCCGCACCTCCGAATGGAATACACACCCGCCAGCCATTCCTCCCGGCAGGCTGTTCCGACAGCACCGCCCCCAGTTGCTCGGCAGACAGAAGCGGTGGACATTCTTCGAGTTCCGCCAGCGTCGCCAGCAAGGCCCGCGCGAACGGCTGCGGCGCCTCCCGCAGTTCTCCCGACACCGCCAGCAGAGACGCCTCCCGTACATGCGGATCACTGATGCATAGCAGCACACCGCGGGCATCGAAGATGGCTCTCATCCCCGCTGCAACCCGGCGCATGAATGCGACACCCCGTCCTTCCGATCCCAGGCATATCCCGGTTTCCCGCAGCACTCGCAACTCCTCCTGCTGCCGCACCAGCCGATCCTGCAGGCCCACCAGCACCTCATCGAGACACCGGAGCAGCGTTTCCGCCCGCAGTGCCAGACACCCCCATGACCGCCGCCTGGACACCTGCACGCACTGCAGCACATCATCCCGCAACCGATGCGCGACGGCCGCAGACTCCGGTCCAGTGACATTCTCTCCTGAAACGTCCCCGGGCTCAGCCGGAGCAAACTCCCGCCACCTGCTCAGCAGCAAGGCGGTCCAACCCAACAACCGGCGGAATTCAACCACCCCACCACCGCTCAGATCAAATGAGATCATGGCTTCCGAACTGTTCGACAGCACTGTTTCGCACGCATCGATCCGCCGGCGCGCGCACATCGGCAGCGGACCATCCATCAACTCAGCCAGCAGTTTCCGGGCGTCATCCTCGTGACCGAGGAGCAAGGCCCTGTGCAGCATGATACCCACGATCCTGCCGGCGGCCTGGCGGTTACCTGCCTGCCGAGCCCGGTGTAATGCAGCCGCCAGGAGGCCGTCAACATCCCGCTCTGACAACTCCGCCCAATCGAACCTGGTACAATACAAATCCAACAGGCTGACCGGCACTCGATCCAACTCGTCCGCCGACGGTACTGAAGACAACCCATCATGGAAAGCGGCCACTGTTTCGACAATACACGCATGAACCATTTTTTCATCGCCAGAGAGGCAGTCTGATTCAATGACACCGGCGAGGCGTTCGGCGGCGTTAAACTCATCGGCGAAAAGGTTCCGGCAGGCCATGGCCAAACGGACGGCGGGTGAATCAGGATCCCCTCCGGCATCCCCGATCGCCTGCGAACGGTCGTCCTGCGCCTCGATCTCAGCGGGACATGCCGAACCGCATTCCACTTCCGCCACCAGCACCAATCGACGCGACCATTCCACATTCCATTTTTCGACCGCCCTGTTCAGCGCCCGGAACTGTTCATCGATGACCGGCCGATTATCAGCCGCCAATGCCATGCGGAGGACGAGCAATCTGCCGAGCAACACGAACGGCAGGCAACCATCCTCGCCGGCCAGGATACGGATGGCGCGGCGTCCCAGCTTGATGGCCTCCCCCACCGTGCCGAAGGCGCTCGCCAGCCGCGCCGACACCAGATGATAGAATCCCCTCGGCTTCGATCCCGACCGCGCGCCCGTTTGTTTGAAATCCTCCACCAGGCGCTTCGCGCCGTCACTATCACCCGCATGAAGCAGACCATCCGCCATCCGCATCTTGATTGTCCACCGAAGGCTCTCTTGAGCATCCGTAAGATAGGCCAGGCTGGTGCTGTACATCGCCAACGCCTCCTCATACCTGCCCTGCAAGAACAAGGCGTCAGCGGCGGCAAGATGCGGAGCCGCCGGCTGGCCGCCACAGGACCCCAGCACGGTTGCCGCGGCTGAAAAATCACCCGCCGCCATCAACTCGACGCCGAATCGTTCGAGCCAGCCACCCGATTCCCCGATTCTTCCCGCCCGCACCCCATGGATCAACGCCTCCATGGATTGACGGCCATCTTTCATCGTGTTCCATAATTGCTCATGCAGGCACCGGCGACGATCTTCAGGGATGGCATTGTAAAAAACCAGGCGATTTCCGGGATCAGTGAAGCGGTACCAGCCATCATTCCTTTCAGACACCAGCCAGCCCTCATCCACAAGAGGCGCTAACCGCTGCCGCACGTGTCCGGTGTCATCCCCCAGGCAGGCAATGTGAAACACTCCACCGGCGACGGCCACCGCTTCCAGCAGCGCACGCAGGTCGCCGTCGATTGCCTGATGCCGCGGAACGGGTGAAGGTTCGCTCGGAGGCACGGCCG
>JAFGDC010000587.1 GCA_016932295.1 candidate division CSSED10-310 bacterium | reverse complement strand
CGATGAACTCGCCTCCGATAATTTTTCGTTTCTGCTCCGGATCGGTGACCCCGACCAGCCGGTCGAGGAAGCGCATGGCGGCGTCCACCATCTCCAATCGGACTTTGCCGCGCCCGAAGAGCCGTTTTACGCGTTCGGCCTCACCCAGGGGCAGGAGCCCATTGTCTACGAACACGCAGGTAGCCCGATCACCTATGGCGCGCTCCAGGAGCGCCGCCACCACCGACGAGTCGACGCCGCCGCTCAAGGCGCACAGCACCCGCTCCTCACCGACGGTGTTCCGGATCTCCCCGACCGCCTCCTCCGTGAAACGACCCGGCGTCCAGTCGCCGCTGCAGCCACAGATATCGAAAAGAAACGCCTTGATGATATCCAATCCGCATTCGGTATGAGCCACTTCGGGATGGAACTGAATACCGAACAACGGGCGCGAGTCGTGCCGGATGACCGCATTTGCCACCGCCGCCGTAGAGCCGGTGGACCGCAGGCCGGCCGGCAGCCTGGTGATGGTGTCGCCATGACTCATCCAGACCCTCGTTCGCGTGGATGAACCGGCGAATATCCTGCCGATCAGGGGATCGACCGGGTCGGTGCAGCGCAACTCGGCGAATCCGTATTCACGGATTCTGGCCGCTGCCACCTCGCCACCGAAATGCGCCGCCATGAGCTGTGAACCATAGCAGATGCCCAGTACCGGGAGTACACCGGAGAAGACTTCGTGATCAGGCAGCGGGGCACTGTCTCCGGTGACTCCCGCTGGTCCGCCAGACAGTATCACGCCCTTCACCTCTGGCCGCACCATGATATCCTGCCACCGCGCGTGATAGGGTAGGATCTCGCTGAATACACCCGCTTCCCGAACCCGGCGAGCGATCAACTGCGTGTACTGCGAGCCGAAATCGAGGATGACCACTGATTCATGGCGGTGTTTTACCATCGTGACCTCTTCGCCTGGTAACGCAGATTGTAACGCGCTCTTTTATCGGGATCGCGCAGGCAGTTGTACGCCTCGTTTATCATTCGCATCAACCGCTCATCACGCCGGTGGTCGGTCTCTGATCCATTTTCGGAGCGATCTGGATGGTACTGCTTCGCCAGTTCGTGGAAACGCTCCTTGATTTCCTGCTGCGTGGCGGTATAGGGCACTCCCAGGATGCGGTAGTAATCGCCAGCCACGAAGGCTTGCGCTGGACGCCGGGGAGTGGATTCAGCCGGATTGGTGTACCCGCGGGCGATGAATGCGCCCTCGAACTCGTAATCGGTTTCCACCGAACCCATCGGATCTTCATCCATCAGGAGCGTTTCCAACTCCGCCCGCAGGATCCGGTAGAGCCGCCTGGCTATGCTCATGTGTCCTCGCTATGCCGAAGAGTTCGCTTCATCCCCTCGTTCCGATCCCGATGCCGGTTATGGTTCTCCGCTGCATGCCGGAGTTCGATGCCGCGCCTGAACGCATTCCGCGGCCGCCGTGCGGCGTTCACTTGAGACGAGACCATTCCCAGTGCGGCGGTGGCACCCGCCGTTCATTCCTTCGTTTTGGTACCATAGATTACAGGAGGCCGTTCATCAACTGCAAACCTCTCCCCACGCTTCACTCCGGAGCGGCCGCCGGTGACCGGGAGATGGAATGCGCCTGGGCATGACCCGCAAGTCAACGAGGATGCCGCTTCCCGCGCCGGCGGTGGAGAAGAAGGCGACCTGGAGCAGCGGATGTATGGAAAAGCCGTCCCGCGGGTGTCACCTGTCGTTACTCAGATCCTTCTCCTTGAGGATGATATCGTGCGCGCCACCCTCCCTGATCCCGATCGCGGAAACGAGTGTCAGACGGGCACGGGCGTGCAGATCGGCGATGCTGGTGACGCCGCAGTTGCACATGGTGGACTTGATCTTGTAGCAGGCGTTGTCGAGGTTGCTTTTGAGGCTCCCGGCGTAGGGCACGTAACCGTCCACACCCTCTTCGAAGGCGAGTTTGTCGGCATCGCCCAGATCGTAGCGCTGCCAGTTGCGGGCCCGGTTCGAACCCTCACCCCAGTATTCCTTGTAGTAGGTGCCCTTGATCCTTATCCTTGGCGCCGGACTCTCGTCGAAACGGGCGAAGTAACGCCCCATCATGACGAAATCCGCGCCCATGGCAAGAGCGAGCACCAGGTGATAGTCATGGGCGATGCCGCCGTCCGAGCACAGTGGGATGTATATCCCGGTCTCCTGGAAATAGTGGTCACGAGCCTTGGCAGTTTCGATGACGGCAGTGGCCTGGCCACGGCCGATACCCTTCTGCTCCCTGGTAATGCAGATCGATCCGCCGCCGATGCCAACCTTGACGAAATCCACCCCGGCGTTCACCAGGTACCTGAACCCCGCTTCGTCCACGATGTTGCCGCCTCCCACCTTGACCTGCGGGCCGAATGTGTTCTTGATCCAGGACACGGCATTCGACTGCCATTGGCTGAACCCATCCGAGGAGTCGAGGCAAAGAATATCGGCACCGGCTTCCAATAACGCCGGCACCCGCTCGCGGTAGTCGCGCGTGTTGATCCCTGCGCCTGCCAGCAGCCGCTTTTCACTATCCACCAGTTCATCGGGATTCATGGCGTGCTCGTGGAAGTCCTTGCGAAACACGAGGTATCGCAGGTTATCATGATCATCCACAATGGGCAGGCAGTTGAGCTTGCGCTCCCAGATTGTATCGTTAGCTTGTTCCAGGGTCACGTTTTCGCGCGCAAAAATCAGGGTGGAGAAGGGTGTCATGAGGTCACCGACGGGAGTGTCGAGCGGCGTGCGGCCGGGCCGGTAGTCACGGCTGGTGAGGAGTCCAAGCAGTCTGCCCGTGGCGGTGCCGTCGGCGGTCACGGCCACGGTTGTATGACCCGTTCTGCCGGATAACCGCAGGACATCTCCGAGTGGGCTCTCGGGAGTGATGTTGGAATCACTGATCACGAAACCAGCCTTGAAATTTTTCACCTTGCGGATCATCTCAACCTGCGTTTCGATCGGCTGGGAGGCGAAAATGAAGGCAAGCCCACCGCACCGCGCCAGGGCTATGGCCATGGTATGGTCGGAAACCGCCTGCATGATGGCCGATGCGAACGGAATATTGAGGTGGAGCGTCCGGTCGCGCTCCGCCAACCTGTGCTTCACCAGTGGCGCCCGCAGCGTGACATTCCGTGGCAGGCAGCCGCTGGTCGTCTCGTTTGGAAGAAGCAGATACTCGCTGAATGTCCTCGATGGCTCATCGATGATGTGAGTCATGGATACCTCCAACCTGAGGGCGGCAGGAACGACACCTCTGTGATCCGATAGTATAGTTTCCCCCTGGCCGGGGCAATTTCATTCTGCGAATCCGTTCCCGGTCACACACCGCGGCGCAGGCGGAACGATGCGCCCGCCTACTCGATGTTCCCTGAGAAGGAGGTCAATCGATCAACTGATGGATCCGGGTCTGCTCCAGGTAATCGAGATACACATGAAAGATTGTTTCGTGCAGTCCCCTGAAGATACAATTATCACGCTTGCAGATGTGATAACCGAACATGCAGTCGGGATTGTGAATGGGTCCTTCGACCGCTTCATACAGGTCCAGCAGGGTGATCTCAACGGGCTCCCTGGCCAGTCCGTACCCCCCCCGCGGACCCCGGTTGGAGCGCATCAGGCCAACCTTCACCAGCCGCTGCAACACCTTTGAAAGGTGCGCCTCAGAGATCTTCAGCTCATCCGCTATCGACTTGGCTGAAATCATTTCCTTCGGCTTGTTGGCCAGATAGACAGCAGAGTGGAAGGCAATGGAGACCGCCTCCGACATCCGGATCGTTTTGTTCATACATCACCACCTGACTCAGACATTACATCCTGACTCATTACCAGCGTAAGCTCCCGCTTTCCCCGTGGTAAGCCTGCGCACCCTGTTGTTAACCGGAGACCGTTTCCCGCGGCCCCGGCGCGGGTTCGTGCGCCTTTCTGCCGTGTACCTTCTCATACGCCTTGCAGAATGGACACAAACCATCCTCCACATGCGTTACGATCCAGAACGCCATTCCCCGCTGTTTTTCGCGGGCGCGATTGCACACGGCGCACTGCTCACATGCCCGTGCCATCGCCAGATCGCGCTCTGTCACGCCTTCACTCATCTCATGCCCACCTTCGTCCGCCCGGTCCAGAAGCAGCGCTTCATACCGGTTCATTAGAAAATCTGTATACCGGCACAGCACCCGCATACCGACCCGGGACACAGCGCTGATTCCTCGATTCCATTGAGCGTCCCGATCTGCGCCCGTGCCTGAGTTCCGTTGCTGTTCCACCGGAATTCGTATCATGTATACCATTATCGGGGAAAAAAAGGAATATTCCGGGTATTAATTATTCTTGAGATTGTTATCGAACTTCACGAGGGCTTGGCCAGGGAGCTGGTTCAGGCAAGGGAGGCGTTCGCATCCCGGTTCCCCGCACTCCCCATCACCCGCGGCCGGTGGGTTGTCATCAGCCGCGACGGAGGGCATACTCGCATCATGAACAGGCTGCCTCTATTCGAAACATTTCCCGGACTCGATGTTGCGATACCCCACCACCACATTCTACGCGGTCCAACCCCCGTGTCTCAGGCGGTAACTCTCGGCCGCCGGCTCGGTCGGGACGATCTCTGGATAAAGCACGATGACCTGACCGCGGAACCCTATGGCGGCAACAAGCCGCGCAAGTTGGATTTCCTCCTCGCGGATGCCGCACGGCGGGGCGCGGAATCGATCCTTACCACCGGCGGGATAGGCTCCAACCACTGTCTTGCCACCATCGTGTATGGCCGGAGTATATGCCAGGAAGTGCATCTCCTGTTGTTTCCACAGCCGATCACCGAGCATGTCCGGATGAGCCTGGCACTGTTCTCCAAACTGGGAGCAGTCATACATCCCGGCCGGGGATACGAAGAGCAGAACGACCTGATCGAGGCACTGTTGGCGGCGCATTCCGGCATGTATTTCATTCCTGCTGGTGGTTCCAACGCACTCGGCAGCCTGGGTTTCCTGAACGCCGGCCTGGAGCTGGCCCGGCAGGTCAGGGACGGAGTGCTGCCGGAACCGGCGGCGATCTACATCGCCGCCGGCACCTCCGGAAGCATGGCTGGTTTGATTGCCGGCTGCCTGCTGGCGGGTATGAGAACACGTGTGATCGGCGTGCGCGTGGTGGATTCGGTGGTCACTAACCCTCAAACAGTACTGAACCTGATACACGGGATGTTCGATTTACTGAGTCAGGCAACCGGTTCATTTCACCCTCCGGAGGTGAAGGATAATGACATTATTCTGGAGGACGCATTCCTCGGTGCCGGCTATGGAGCGCCCACCGAGACTGGCCGCAATGCCGCGGAACTGTTTCATGATCAGGAAGGCATTCAGCTCGAACCGACCTACACCGCGAAAACAGCCGCCGCCTTTCTCGCCGCGGCCCGAAGCGCCGCCCGTGGGCCGTTGCTGTTCTGGAATACATTCGCCGGTTCGGTTCTGAGCGACCTCGTGACCGTGAGCGATCTGCGCGGGTTGCCGGCTTTCTTACGAACGCTTCTCAACGAAGGAATCTAACGCCTCCGCATCCTCTATTCTGACCACGTTCACCCTGAAATCCGGGGCCTTGATGATAAGTTTTTTCACGGCACACTGATCCACTGACCTGATAATGGCCTGGTAATATTTTTCAGGCACCTCTTTGGGAAGCCGGACATCGATATGAATGGTTTCGATCATGCGCGTTGCATCGTTCTTTTCGGTTCTGAGGATCACCATCGCCTTACGGCTGTCGTAACCTCTCTGTTCCAGGAAGCGCATGGCGTAGAAGCCGGCGCAGGTTCCTATCGATGCCAGAAAAAGATCGAATGGAGCGGGGGCTGAATTATCGCCTCCCGCGAATTCCGGCTGATCGGTACCGATATCGAATCCCTTGTAGTGAGCTTCCACCCGGAGATTACCGGGGAATGTGACGGTCATTTCCATTATCGACCTCCTGACCTCAGTTCGGCGAGAATGTAACATGACCTGGCGGTGAGTGCAAAAGATGTCTCTGAACGGGGCAGGAAACGGGATCGGTGGCTCATCGCCGGGATCACTTTTCAATATGGTTGAAATGCGGCATCGAATGCGGCGGCATGGACACGGATGGCGGCGGCGCCGGACACCGGGCACTTGTTCTCACAGATGCCACAGCCCACGCAGAGATCTTCCCGGACGTAGGGCTGTGCCAACTCAACCTGATGTCCTTCCGGATTCGGTATGGTCACGGTCCGGAGCTTGATGGCCTTATCGTAGACCGGGCAATGTTCCTCGCAGACCAGGCAGGGGATGCCCTGGTACGGCAGGCACCTGTCTGTATCCACTACCGCTGAGCCGATGACGGTGGCTCGTTTCCGTTCGAGACTGAGCAGAGGAATGGCGCTGGTGGGACAAACCTGCCCGCATAATGTGCAGTTGAACTCGCAATAGCCGATGCGGGGAATCAACCGGGGACTGAACAACCCGGCCAGGTCCGTTTCCAGAAGCGCCGGCTGCAGCCCATTGGTGGGGCAGACCTTCAGGCATTCGCCGCACCGCACGCACTCCCGCAGGAAGCTCGCTTCTCCTTTCACCCCGGGCGGTCGCAGCGTGGCGCCGTTCAGCCTGGATTTCGCTACCACGACACCATGCAACAGGGGCAAGGCTATCCCTCCAGCCGCCGCGCCCAGGAACCGACGCCTGGAAATATCGAAAGCATACCGGTTGCCTCCAGGTTTCCTGAACCGATACCCCACCAGATCGCGCGGACAGTCACCACCGCAATCCATGCAGCGCACGCAATCCTCCTGGACCGAGTACCCCTCTATGGTAAAGGCGTTCATGCGGCAGTCGTCCACGCAGGTGGAGCAGTCCTGGCAGGATCTCGCCGGCAGCCGACGCAGCAGGGACCAGCGCGAGAACAGGGACAGCAGGGCGCCGAGAGGGCAGAGATTCCGGCACCAGAAACGGCGCTCCAGTTTCTCCATGACCACAATCGAAGCCAACAACAGGAACGAGACAAATCCATGCAGGAAATACGATTGCCTGTAAGGCAGGATACCTTGCTTCAAGAAGCCGTAGAGCGGTTCACTAATCGCGGTTATCCAACCGGGTGCGTGTTGGTAGAGGTAGGTGAAGACCGCCGATATGGACAGGTTTATGACCGGATCAATCACGAAGGACAAGCCGCGGACCAGGATTGCGAAAGGATCGAAGAAACCGACAAGCTGAAGGCTGAAAACAGCGCTGACCAAGATCATCACCAACAGGATGTATCGGATATGGCTGAAGCGTCTGCTGCCGCGTCCTCGCGGCGTGATGAGTCGGCCGCAGCCATCCAGGATGGTGCCCAGGGGGCAAAGCCAGCCGCAGAAGACCCTTCCGAGAACGAGCGAGAGCACCAGGAAGCCGGCGGCGGGGAGTAGGGCTGGAATGATGGTTCCGGACGCCACCGTCACCGCTGCGGCCACCAGTGGATCCCAGCGGAAAAAGACATTGACGGCATAAGGTAGTTGATCGCTTCCCTGGTAATCGGTCATGCGGAAGAGCACGAGAAAGAGGAGAAGAAAGGCAAGTTGACTGGCGCGCCTTGCCCAGAGCAGCGTTTTCATACGGTGATTATGGTAGCTTTGTTCAGATCGATTTCACCGAGCCCCATTTCGTACGCGGCTCTGGTGGCGTCAATTTCGCGTGGCGCCAGCTCGAAGAGGGTGGTGGCATAGGCATCGGCCGCTACCGGATCGATAGAGGCGATGAGGGTGTCGAGGTGTTTCACATCATCGAGATTGCCGCCCACCGGGCCATTTCTGAGCAGGATTCTGGTTGCATCGATGACGGTCAGTTCAGGACGTACCACCGTTGCCAGGTCAGCCAGGTTCTGCCCGATGTTGCGATGGATCCTGCCGCGATTGCCGCCCATGATGCCCATGGTGTTTTTAAGGCCGAGGGAGAGTTTCGCGAGGGTGTGATGTTTGGCCACCGGCAGGTTGATAAGGACATCCGCATCGAGGACATCCTTGTACAAAGGCCATTCCTTGAGAGCGCGGCCGGCCTGTATCTTGACCGGGACGAATTTCCGTTCATCCATGAAGTCACAGGTGACCCGTTTGTCATTCATGGCATCAAGGATCGCCTTGATGCCACTGCTGGCGTAACAGCGACGTTCGTCGTTGCAGGTATTGTCGAAAACCATCACCTTTGCAGCGCCGGCGCCGAGAGCCAGGAGAGCCATGGCTCTGACGATCTCCGGGTTGGTGTTGGCAGCCTGGGCGGGAAACCGGTCCCAGCCGATGTTTGGCTTGATGACCACCGTCATCCCTTTCTTGACGAACGCCTCCATGCCGCCGAACGGCTCCAGAACCTTGGCCGCCAACCCGGAGTGATCCTCTCCACGGGTAACCGCCAGGCGGGGTGTCGGCGCGTCGGCCGCCAATGTGCGGGTGAGGGAAAAAATCGGCGGAGCGGCGAGCAGACCGGCGGTCCACAATCCCATCCTCTTTAAAAACTCTCGTCTGTTCATGATCCCTTCCCGGTTGCAGTCACTGTATACATATCCTCCGCGGAGGATTTCTATCAGAGTATGCGTAAAACGACCCGTCCGGTCAACCGCGCTCCGTTCGGCAGCTACCGTTTCGCGCCATCCCTCAGACTTCGGCGACGGAACTCGACGCCACCTGCAGGCGGTCATCGGAGGTAAGCGCCACGGAGATGAGATTGGAAACCCCCGGTTCACTCATGGTGACGCCGTACAACAGGTCAGCCGCCTTCATGGTGGTGGTATGGTGCGTGACCACGATGATTTGGGTCTGCCCGGAGATCATCCTGAGATATTGCACGAAGCGGGTGATATTGACCTCGTCCAACGGCGCATCCACCTCGTCCAGGATGATGAACGGCGCCGGTCGGTGCGCCATCATCGCGAAGAGCAACGCCAGGGCGGTCAGGGCTTTCTCGCCGCCGGACATGAGGCTGAGCTTCTGGAGTTTTTTCCCCGGTGGCTTGGCCAGGATCTCAATACCTTCCTCGCGATCCTCGTCGGTCAGTTCCTCTCGATCGTGTTCTTCCGTTTCCACTGGAGCATCTGCGCACAACTGCAATTCCGCCTCGCCCCCCTGGAAGAGATCCGAGAAGATTCTCCGGAAGTGTCCGTTGACGCTGTCGAATGTTTCCTTAAACAGGCGGTCGGTGGTGGCATTGATCCGCTCGATCACATCCTCGATCTCGTTGATGGACTGCTGCAAGTCCTCCTGTTGCGTGCCGAGAAAGGTGAACCGTTCGTCGATCTCCCCGTATTCTTCCTCGGCGGTGAAGTTCACCTCACCGATGGCTGCCAGTTGTGCATTGAGCGGCTCGATGGTTCCGGTCAGTTCCTGGATATCAGCCGCGGTCTTGCTCCGGTATTCCTCCACCAGCGCTTCCGCCGCTTCCCTCGACAGGCCGCCCTGTTCCTCGAGATGATCCCGCTCGAGGCTCCACTTGTTATTCTCCAGCCGCATTTCCTGGAGCCGCTCGAGGCATTTCTCCAGTGCCCGGCGCGCGATTCCGGCGGCTTCCTCGTGCATATTGAGCGCTTCGCCCAACGCTCCCTGCTCATCTTCGTATCCAGCGATCTCTCCGGCAATGCCATGCGTCATCTCTTCCAGCCCGGAGAGCCGTTCTTCCGCCTGGACAACGCCGCCGGCCAACGTCCGCGCCTCCTCGTCACGTCGCGCCATTACCTGCCCGCCGCGTTCCGCCCTGTTCCGGGCTTCATCGACCGCAGCGCCCAGCCGCTGGATATCCTGCCCGATCGAACTGGTCTTCTCCCTGTATCGCGCGAGCATCACCCGCTCCTCGTTCAGGAGCTGCTGCGCTTCTTCCTTCTTGATATGGCCTGAGCGCAGGCGGTCGTCGCATTCTTTGACCGCCTCCTCGGTTCTGGTGACCTCGCGGGTGTAGTGGTCGGCTTCGTTTTGAAGCTTGTTGCGTCGGCTCTTGATGGTCTCCAGTTCGGACTCGATGAAGTTCTTTTCAATGGCCATGGAACGCTTCCGGTTTTCCAGCCTGGTGATCTCCTGCGCCAGGTGGCTGCGATCCCTGTTCAATTCAGCTTCCTTGAGCTGCACATCCCTGATCTGGGATTCGATTTCCACCAACCTGTCATTGAGGACATCCCATCTCGTCTCGATGTCCAGCAGCCGCGCCTTCTGTACCGCATCCCGGCCACTCAGCCGCCCGATCGCCTCCTGGTGACCCTTGACCGCGGTCCGGCGCTGTAAATGCCCGCTGCCGAAATCTCCCTGGCTGCCGCTCGTCACCATGGCGCCGGGACCATGCGCCTCGCCTTCGGTGGTGATGAACACCGCGCCTCGATGAGTCCGCGCCAGGCGACGGGCGGTGGCAGAATTACCGGCGAGATACCAGCCGGCGAGCCAGCGCGAGAGGTGGTCTCGAACTCCCGGCGGTGCAGTCAACGAATGGAGAAGCGGTGGCGCAGCGGCATCCGGGACTCTGCCGGCGTCTGGCGGCGCAGTGTCGATCGAATCCGGCCAGATGAAGGTATTCCTGCCCAGGCCCTCGCGCCTGATCATCTCCGCGCAGCGTAACGCCGTGTCTTCATCCACCACCAGAATATCCTGTAACCGCCGGCCGAGTGCCACCTCCACCGCCCGTTCGACGCCCGGCGCCACCTCCAGCATATCAGCCAGCAACGTGAACGAACCCGGTTCCAATTCCCCTTTCAGCCGTTCAAGCAACCGGCGCAAGCCTTCATCAAAGCCTTCGTGCCGCTCCAGCAGTTCCACCAGTGACGTCAGCTTGGACCGTTCAAGCACGAGCCGTTCCGTCAGCTCCGCATTCTCTTGTTTGAGACTCCGCCGTTCCTGCTCGAGTTCGGTTTTTTCATAGTTCGCCTGGTGCCTGATGAGTTTCAACTCCTCCAACTCATCCTGTACCCGCATGACCTGCTCCGCCGCGCTGTGCAACTCCGATTGCAGCCGATCCAGCTCCTGCTCGAGGATATCCTCCTCCGATAGGTTGCGTTCCGCCGAGATGATCAACTTTTGCGCATGCAGTTCCAATTCACGCAATGCATTGGTGGATTTGACCAACAGATCGTTCACCCTGACAGCGTTATACTTGGCCTTGCGCAGAGCGGCATCGGTTTCCTCCAGAGCTTGCTGAGCCTGGACAACACGATCCTCCGCCGCCTCACAAAGCAGCTCCTTGTCAAGCACCAGGTTCCGGTATTCCACCTGCTGCTCTTCCAATCCCCGCCGCTCGGCCGCCATGGAATCGATCCGCTCGTTGAGTTGAGCCAACTCACTGGCATCACGAGCGTTCTCTTCCTCGATCTGGGCGATCCTCTGCCGGGCACTGCGGATCTCGGTGTGCAACCGAACACTCTCCGCCGTATGCTCGGCATGCCTGGCCTTCAGTTCATTGAGCTGGATCTCCAGCTCCTTGAAACGATGACGCGCCTCCACGAGATGGGCTTCGGAGCATGACAGGTCTCCACGCAGCGAAACCTCGCGATCCTCCAGCTCAACCATTGCCCTGCCCAGTTCAGCCAATTCGCTGTACGCCTTCACAAGCCGGATACCCAGTATGTGCTTCCTGACATCCTCCAACTGGCTCTTGAGGGCTCGATAGCGGCGGACGCGCCGGACCTGCCGCTGCAACGCCGCCCGTTGCCGCTTCACCTCGTCGTAGATGTCGGACACCCGGACGAGATTCTCCTTGGTACGGCGCAGCTTGATTTTCGCCTCGTGGCGCCTGACCTTGTACCCCATGATTCCAGCGGCCGATTCGAACAACAGCCGCCGTTCCAGCGGTTTGGCTTTCAACAGGAAATCGACTTTGCCCTGCTCGATTATGGCGTAAGAATTGCGCCCCACACCGGTGTCCGCGAACAACTGCACGATGTCCTTCAACCTGCAGTTCACCCGGTTAAGTTGATACTCGGACATGCCCGAACGATACAACCGCCTGGTCACTTCGATATTCTCCGGGCCGCCGTTGCCGCCGTTGCTGCTGAACAACAGCGTCACCTCCGCCATGCCCATCGGCCGCCGACTTTTCGAGCCGCCGAAGATCACGTCACGCATCGAATCACCGCGCAGCGACCGGGCACTCTGCTCGCCCAGCACCCATCGCATGGCATCCACAATGTTGCTCTTCCCGCAACCGTTCGGACCTACAATCGCTGTTATGCCATCCGGGAAGGACACCTCTATCGTCTTTCTGAATGATTTGAAGCCGGTAAGCTTCATGCTCTCAAACTTCACGACGATTCTTCTCCGTCAATCCGCCGGATCGGCCGCCTGTCCCGGCGCGCAACACGACATTCTGCGGTGGGTGCTCCACGAATCAGCGCAGTCTACACCACCCAGATCCACAAGAAAACATCCGACCACCAAGGGCTTCAATCGAGCCGGCCGGGTCAGGCCCGGTCACGTCAAGCCAGGACAGCCAAGTCATACCAGGTTCTGAGGGCGCTGTCCCCGCCACCCTTCATGCCCCAATGCCGCAGCGTGTCAAGATTCGGTGCTGCATCCTGCAATAGCATCTACAACTATACAAACTTTACATTCCGAACTCAAGAGTTGAAATCAATATGTGGTGGTTTGCATTTTTCGGTATACAATATTTTGATTTGCGATCAGGGAGGGCGGGCAGCAGATCCACCTGCCATGGTTTCCGCCCCGTCAACCAGCAGGAGTTGCTCCGTCGACTTCGCAACCGAACACGTGCGGCAAGGGGAGGAATGTCACTTCCTCGCCCAGGACCATCCCGGTGCCGTTGCCGGTCGCCAACAGATCACGTCGCGGGAACGCGGATCATTGACATGGGTGGATCGGGGGCCTAAGGTTGCAGGTCATGAAACGATATAGTGGCTGCCGGCACCTTCCTTTCGCTTCGGCGGTCTGGATGGCGTTGTTCTGTGGCGCCTACTGGGCCGGCTCGGTCTTGTTTCCGTGGGAAGCACTCGAGCGAGCCGTTGCCGCGCTTCCCGCCGGGCCCGGGGAATTGGTCGCCAACCTTCTATTTCGATGGGGCGCCGCGCCCACCGCGCTGCTACTCGTTCTGATCGCCACACTGTGGAGAGTCCCTTCCAGCGCCATGTTTCTCGAACCACGGTCGGGCTGCGCGACCCTGTCGAGCCAGCTTGGCATCGGTACGCTGGTTGGCATCGGTTGCGCCATACCGGTGCTCATCGGCATGTCCATCGGTTCGGAGCATCACGTGGTTCCCACCTTCGTGCCATGGGCCATGGCAGGAAACTGTTTCAGCGACTTCTACAAGGAGTTCATTTTCCGTGGATTCCTGCTGGGCGGTCTGATTCACTACGATCTTGACCGCACTTCAGCGCTCTTGATTTCAGCCTCGCTGTCGGCGCTGAGTCATTTCCTGGCCAGTCCGTTGGAATTGTCGGGCGCTTTCATCATCTCCCTGCTCTGGGGGATCATGACCCTGCGATGCCGTAGTCTGCTGCCGGCGTACATCGCGCACCTTTGCGTCGATATGGCGCTCATGCAGTTGCGCGGGATCATTATTTAAAGTGGACCAGCGTTCCCGCAAGCTGATCCGCGTTGTGCCGGGATATTTCGGCCGGCCGCCGGAACCTTGATGGCGGTTGTCGTGGATTACAGGTGACGCGCGAGCGGTTCGTTCTCGGAAGAGGGGAACAGGTAATTGGCACCGAGATACGCGAACAGGATCACGACAGGAATGACCTTGGCGGCGAGGTAAAGCATTTCACCGAACCAACTGCCGGTGCCTTCATAGATGAAGAAGGGTGATGGCAGCGTGAGCAGCACGAACAGGATCAGGGACAGCCGCCTGGTCCCCTTGAGGTAAAGGATCACCAGGACGGGCAGGAGCATGACATAATGGTGCTCCCAGACGTGCGCGTAGGTCATGAAATAGGTGGTGAGCCACAGGCAGGCGTGGGTGGAGAATGGCCAATGCCGGCGGATGATCGCCAGAATGAGGGCGCCAGCCAGGATGGCGTAAGCAGCCGCTTTCACCACTGTTTCGGAATAGAAGAGGTGATACATGCCATTCTGGAAGCAGTACGCGCCGACGTTGGAAACCACCGACTGACCCAGGCTCCAGTTGATGAAGAGTTTGAAATCAGCGGGATTGGACATGAAATAGGGCAGGGAAGAGGCGGCAAGGACGCCAAGACCGATCGCCGTGGTGGACCATCGTCTTTGCATGACGAATGAGGGAGTGAAGAGCAGCGTGAGTGGTTTGACGATCAGGGTGATGGTCCACCATGCCGCCGCATGCAACGGTTTGTTTCTGTCTGCCGCCATGGCGGCGAGGAACGCCCCGGTCATGACCAGGAAGGAAGTCTGGCCCATGTAGAGTTCAAGGTAATAGGGCAGGAAACAGAGCCAGAAAAAGGTGAGAACGGCACGTGTCGCTTTGTCCGTGGTCAGGCGCCAGGTGACCAGGATACACAGGAACAGGCAGAGTTCATGGAGGATCACCCAGACCAGGTAGGCGATGATCGGATCGAGAAAGGAAAGAGGCAACCCGGCGAGATAGATCATGGCAGGCAGGTATCGGTTGGGGGGATGGAACGGTGTGATGCGGTCGAGGCGTTTCACGAGCTTCATGTCGCTGTCCGCATCGTACTGTTCGAAGATAGAGAGATCATGCCTGAGGTTGAGACCGGCGCGCCAGAGTTGGTAGAAATCGCCGCCGGGATCGGTCTTGTTTGCATCCCGGACGAAACGGTCCAGGCCGAGGTTGGAACTTCGGCGCGGCGGTATCGAAATGAAGTTCTTCAGGGCGATACCGTTTTTTTCCCTGGCATGGAGCTGCTGGAAGTGATCGCAGCATGCCGGCGTTCGGATCGATGTCGGCGGCAGGATGCCCTTGAACGGCCGGCGTCCCTCTATGAGCCGCATGTCCACCAGCCTGCCGGGCGATGGCGCGAATGTGAAATGCAGACCGATGGAAACCAGGAACAGCATGTGGCAGACGACTCCGGCGGCGATGAAAAAGCGTCTCATGACACACTCGCATCAGGAGAGGCAAGGAGTACCGCGGGGGGAGGAGAAGCAAGAAAGCAAATGAAGGATTGTTTCATTTCACTCATTCCAGCCGTCAGTCATGGCGGCCTTCCGGGCACTGCCCGGTCCGGTGCCGCCGGTGTGTACCGAGATGCATCGGGACCAGATCCGGAGCGGTGCTGGCAGTCTACCTGCCCGGCGACGGCTTGTAAATGAAACCAAAGGCCCCTGATCATAACTATTGACAATTGCCCAATGGCATCTAAAATTTAAACAAATTTATAGTCCACGTTTGAAATGCCCGTACTATCCTGTTTTGGAGGTGACCATGAGGGAGATGAGGCTAGTCATTTGTTTCATTTGTATGCATTCCGTTGTTTTTGCCGCGGCGCTGTGCCACGGT